>JANNTF010000586.1:0-1771 GCA_031403455.1 Alphaproteobacteria bacterium
CAATACGACCTTGCAGCAGCTCGGCATCATCGACGAGCCGCTGGCGCTGCTGCGCAACGAGCTCGGCGTGATGATCGGCATGGTGCATTACATGATCCCGTTCGCCGTGCTGCCGCTCTACGCCAACATGCGGGGCATCGATCTGCGGCTGGTCGCGGCCGCTCGGGGCCTCGGCGCCAGCGCCTGGCAGGCTTTCACGGGAGTCTTCCTGCCCTTGAGCAAGCCCGGGATCGTGGGCGCCGGCGTGCTCGTGTTCATCTTCTCGCTCGGCTTCTACGTGACGCCGGCGATCCTCGGCGGCGGGCGCGTGTTGATGGTCTCCGAGTATATCGGCGTGCAGATCCTCAACACGATCCGCTGGGGTCTGGGCGCGATGCTCGCGACCACGCTGATGATCGGCGTGCTGCTGCTGATGTGGGTGCTGTCGCGGCTCGTCGATCTGCGCAATCTGTTCGGGGCGCGGTGATGGAGCAGCTCGGGTCGCGGCTCGGCCTGTCGCGCCCGCTGATGCTGGCAATCGCCTGGTGCGTGCTGCTCTTCCTGGTGCTTCCGATTCTCGTGGTCTTCCCGGTCTCCGTGACCGACCAGCGATTCCTGTCGCTGCCGCAGGAAACGATCTCGTTCCGGCATTTCGAGAAGCTCGCCGGGAGCAGCGATTGGCTCGGCTCGATCTGGCATTCCCTGACCATTGCCGTGATGTCGACGATCGTCTGCGTGGTGCTCGGCACGTTGTGCGCCGTCGGCTGCTGGCGCCTCGCGAGCCGCAGTTCCGAATGGGTGCGCAGCTTCATGCTGCTGCCGCTGGTGGTGCCATCGATCATCTACTCGATCGGCGTCTATCGCCTGTTCGTCGATCTGAGTCTGCTCGACAGCTTCATCGGCGTCGCGCTCACCCACATCGTCACCGGGTTGCCCTATGTGGTGATCACCGTGTCGGCGAGCCTCGCGACGTTCGATCCGCGGTTGGAGCAGGCGGCGCGCAATCTCGGCGCGTCGCTGTGGCAGACCGTGCGCTGGGTGATCGTGCCCAACATCATGCCCGGCGTGCTGTCGGGCGCGATCTTCGCCTTCATCCATTCCTGGGACGAGACCGTGATCGTCCTCTTCATCGCCGGGCGCAGCGTCTACACGCTGCCGCGGCGCATGTGGAACGACATCAACGAGAATCTCGATCCGGTCATCGCCGCCTGCGCGGTCGGCCTGATCCTGGTGACGCTGCTCCTGCTGCTGGCCGAGCTGGCATTGAGGGCCCGTCGCGCGCGCGCCACCGGCTGAGAGGATACATGACCAAGGCTCCGACTGCGGCCCAGAAGACGGCGCTCGATTGGGTGACGGCGAACGAGACGCCGCTCTCGCGCGATCACATGACGATCTGGGAGTTCGCGGAGCCGTCGTGGCGCGAGTACAAATCGGCCGCCTGGTATGTCGATCGTCTGCGCAAGGAAGGCTTCACGGTCGAGGCAGCATCGGGGGGCATGCCGACGGCGTTCTGCGCCACCTGGGGTCAGCGCGGGCCGGTCCTCGGCGCCTATGCCGAGTATGACGCCGTGCCGGGAATGACCCAGGCGGCGGTGCCGCGACGCGAGCCGCGCCAGGGCTTCCATCGCTCGGCCGCGGGCCATACCGATCCGCATTCCGCGCTCGGCCTGGGCGCGTTGGGCGGCCTGCTCGCGGCGAAGGCGGCGATCGAGACGCATGGCCTCGCGGCGCGGCTGAAATTCTTCGGCGAGCCGGCCGAGAAGATGTGCGGCTCGAAGCCGGTGCACGCGGC
>JANNTF010000587.1:0-8134 GCA_031403455.1 Alphaproteobacteria bacterium
GGCGATGCGCGCGCATCAGGATGTCAATACCGCGATCCGGAATGCCGAAATCATCGAAGGCATGGGCATGCTGGACGCGGTGTTCCGTCGCTGGCAGCGCAGTCAACGTCTCGCGCTCGAGATGGTCGGCAATGGCAACAACGCGGCCAAGGCGATCAGTGCATTCTCGCGTGGCTTCCGCATGGCCCTGCAGGTCGCCGTGCTCGGAACGGGCGCCCTGCTCGCGATCGACAACGCCTCGTCGGCCGGCAGCATCACCGCAGCGACGGTCCTGATGGGCCGCTTTCTTGCGCCGTTCGATCAGATGATCGACGGATGGCGGCAATGGACCAATACGGCGAGCGCCTTCACACGGCTGCGCAAGCTGTTGCGCGCGCATCGTGAAACGCGGAGTTCGACGCCGGTCGACGCGGCGGCTGGCCGGCTGGCCGTGGAACGCCTCACATTCCTGCCACCCGGCGCGGACCGGCCCGTGCTGCGCGGCGTCAGTTTCACGCTCGAGCCGGGTGACGTGCTCGGCATCATCGGACCCTCCGGCGCGGGAAAATCGACGCTTGCGCGGTTGATGGTCGGGCTATGGCAGCCGACTTCGGGACGCATCTACCTCGACGGGCAGGACGTCTATGCCTGGGAGCGCAAGAGTTTCGGGCGCCAGGTCGGCTACGTGCCGCAGAACGCCTCGCTCCTCGATGGCACCATCCGCGAGAACATCGCGCGCATGCAGGATGCCGATGCGGCCGCAGTCATCTCCGCCGCCAAGCGGGCGGATGTGCACGACATGATTGGCCGCCTGCCCTTGGGCTACGAGACGCGCATCGGTGACGCTGGCTTCGTCCTCTCGGGTGGTCAGCGGCAGCGCATCGCGCTTGCCCGCGCGCTGTTCGGCACGCCCAAATTGCTGGTGCTGGACGAGCCCAACGCCAATCTCGACGCCGCCGGCGAGCAGTCGCTCCTCCACGCCATCGCCGAGGCGAAAGCCGCGGGCACCACCGTCGTGATGGTTGCACATCGCACGTCGATCATGGCGGCCGCCGACAAACTGCTCGTTTTGCGCGATGGGGTGGTCGAGCAATTCGGGGCGCGCGCCGAGATCCTGCGCGACATGCAGAGTCCCGTCGTCAAGGTCGTCACGGGTGGCCGGGCCGCCGCATTGCCGGTCGAGCGGAGCCTCAGCGCATGAGCACATCGATCCCCTTGCTGCCGGCCTCCGACCCCCAGCAGCGTGAACCGAGCCTGCGCAGCACCGTGATCGCCGGTCTGATGGTCATCACCGCCTTCGTCGGCGTCGGAGCTGGTTGGAGTCTCTTCGCGCGCCTCGATAGCGCCGTGATCGCGGCGGGGCTCGTCGTGGTGGATAGCCATCGCAAGACCGTCCAGCATCTCGAAGGCGGCATTCTGCGTGAGCTGCTGGTCAAGGAAGGCGACATCGTGCGCGTCGGACAGCCCGTCGCGCTGCTCGATACGGCGCAGTCGGACGCGCAGCTCGGCCAGCTCGTCGGCCAGCTCAACGCCACCCGCGCGCGCATCGCGCGGCTGCGCGCCGAGCAGGAGAGCGAGCGGGCGCTGGCGCTGCCTCCGGACCTGACCACCCAGGGGCTGACCGACCCCGGCATCAAGGAGACCTTGCTGACGCAATCGCGGCTGTTCGAGGCGCGCTGGCGCGCCCATGACAGCGCGGCGGCCATGATCGGCAAACGCATCAACCAGCTCGGCGAGGAGATTTTCGCCGCCGAAGCGCAGCTCCGCGCGGTGATCCAGCGCCTGGGATTGACCGAAGAGGAGCTCCGCGGGGCGCGTCAGCTCTTTGCCCAAGGCAATGAGCGGCGCACGCGCGTCATCGACCTCGAACGCAGCGTCGCGGATTTGCATGGCAAGATCGGCGAGTTCCGCGGCCTGATCGCGCGCAACCAGCAGGCCATCGCGGGCAGTGAGCTGGAGATCGCCAATGTCTCCCATAATCGCCTGTCCGAGATCGCGCGCGAACTCCAGGAGGCGCGGGTGATGGAGGCGGATCTGACCGATCGAATGCGCGCGGCGCGCGACATCCGGCAGCGGCGCGAGATCGTGAGCCCGCAGGATGGCACGGTGACCGACATCCGCCTGGTCACGCTCGGCGGTGTGATCGGTCCCGGTCAGCCGCTGATGGATATCGTGCCGCTGAATGACGAGCTGATCGTCGAGGCGCGGGTCCTGCCGCAAGACATCGACTCGCTGCATGTCGGCCTGGCGACCAAGATCCGCGTCACCGCCTACAAGCGCGCCATCGCGCCGCTCATCGACGGCGAGCTCCTCTACGTCTCGGCCGACATGATGCAGGACGCACGATCGGGCGATCGCTATTTCGTCGCGCGGGCCCGGCTCGGCAAGGACTCGCTCGCTCGTTGGAAGGGGCTGAAGCTCGCCCCGGGTATGCCGACGGAAATGTTGATCATCACCGGCGAGCGGCGCGCGATCGACTATCTCTTGCAGCCGGTCCTGGAGCGGTTCAATCGCGCCATGCGCGAGGATTGAGGCGGACGCGTGCGACGCGCCCGTGCCATACGAACCATGCGATGCGCGCGGCTGAGAGCGCCAGAATCTGGCGCTAAGCAGCGCGCTGCTGTATGGACCTCATCAGCTCATGTTCATCCGTCGGTCCCGCGCGCATCCGCTTACGACCCAACCCACGCCGGTGGCGCGGCGGCGATTCATCAAGGACAATCTCCTGATCATCTGCATTCCCAGAGCCGGAACTTCGGTGTGGGACATGCTGCCCGCGCGCAGCGCGTTGGTCGGCCGGATGCGCGAGGGTGGCGTATCGGTCGAGGTCGTCGACGAGGTGGATCCCAGTCTGCAAACCTATTCGGCGCGCTTGCGGCACGCCGCGCAGCGCTATCTCGCTGACCCCGAGAGCGAACATCTGATCGAGTTGCTCCACACCGAAACCGAGATCATCGGCCGCTATGACGCGACGTTGCGTCGGATCGAGCGGATCGACCGCCTTGAGTCCCTGGGCGTCTGGCTCGATCCGGAGCCCCTGCCCCCCGATCCGCGCGATGCCGGCCCTGAATTTCTGATGAGGCTCTGGGAGGAGGTCGTGCCGGCACTCGGCCTGCCCGCGTCGCTCGACGTTTCGGCGACCCGCCGCGCGATCAAGCAGATCGCCTTTCTGGCGGAGGATTACCAGGCGAGCGGCCTCACGCGCGGCGCCGATGAACTGGGTCTTCTGGCGATGTGGCTCGAGACCCAGCAATCGCCGCCGACGGAGTCGGCTCAGCCGAAGAACGAATAGATCCCGAGACCGAGCGCCGAAAGCGAAACCAGCGTCAGCAGGACGACCATCCGTCGCAGCCAGCGCTCCGCGGCGTCACGCCGGGGCTTCTCGGCCTCGACGTTGCGTACGGTCGTCAGCGCCTCGTCGATGCGGAGCTGGACGGCTTCCATGGTCTCGAGCTGACGTGCGAAAAGCGCCTGCGCGCTCAAAAGACTTTCGATCGCATCGCCCACTTTGCGTGCGTCCTGCCCGACTTCGGCCAGTCGCGCATTGGATGTCGAGCGGACCTGCTTGACCGCCGAGATCAGCGCATCCTCCAGGCTGGCCTGGACGACGCGAAAATCGTCGAGCCAGTGCCCGAGCGCTTCGGGCACCGCCGTCACCAGGATCGGCGGCGGTTCCGTCGAGGCCGTGATGACCTGCGGCGCCTCCCGATTGACCAGCGGCACGCGGCGGTCGTCGTGTGGCCCGATGGCGACGATCCCGACGCGATGCTTGGCATCGGTCGGCAGCGCATGCTCGACGCGTATGTCGAACGCGTGCTGGCCGTTGCCGACGCCGTTCTGGGCCAGATCCTCGCGCAACCGGTCTGCCCGGCCCCGCGCGATCGGCGCCCCATCGAGGGTCACCTCGACTTCGATCGACTCATTGGGTGCACGCCTGTCCCAGGCCCAGCCCGTGACGCGACGGTCATAGACGCGGTCCAGCGCGCCGCCGACCGTCTCGACCGGCGGCGGTTGCAGCGCGACTCGTGTGCCTCGGCGCGCGGCTTCAGGCGGCATGTTGCAACGTCGCCTTTCCTGGAACGTCGGCATGCATCTTGTTGGCGAGGCCGTTCTCGTCGAGGAAGCGCTTCATCTCGCGGTAGCCGCGCCAGCACGCGCGATTGAATTTCTCGAAGCGCGCCTGGTCCCAATAGGCTTCGAGGTCGAAAGGTTCGCCTTTGTAGACGTCGAAGGCCGGGATCTGGAACGTCTCCACGAACTCCGCCGTGCGGCTGTCATAGGTGAAGTAGACGGACGGAATGCCGTTGGCGAGCGCGATCAGATTGCCATGCAGGCGATAACCGAGCACCAGCTGCTGGCGCTTTACGATCGCGTCATACTCCGCCACCACATCCGAATAGAACAGCCTCTCACGATAGATCTTGCGCATCGGATCGTCGTCGCCCTGGAACCAGCGATGGTTGGCGAGCTCGGTCATCGCCTCCTCGCGCTGTTCCGGCGTTCCGAACACGATCTTCTTTTCCTCGATCTCGCCCTGGGCCATCACGGTCACGTCGAAGCGACCGGCAAGCGTGAGGATCGACTCACGCTGCAGGGACAGATACCGCTCGATGTCGGGCGAATACGTCGACGAGACCTCGCGCCGCAGCGTGTAGCCCATCTGCTTCACCGCATCGAGCGATGGCAGCTCGATGCGATTTTCGGGATTGTTGCGCCGATAGAGTGTCGGGCAGCCGATGATCCGCACGTTCTTGACGCCGATCGACCACAAGGCATCCGCGGTGTAGATCCCGCGCACACCCATGGTGACGCAATGGTCGGACATCGCGCGCATCACGTCCTTGGTCTGCTCGGAGAGTTCGAGCGTGCCCTTGGACGGCGCCTGGGCGCCGATGCCGAACGCGATGACGGGGATCTTCAGGCGCTTCACGATGTCGTAAGTGGAGCGCCACTCCATCGTGGAATGCAGGTAGTTGGAGCCGCGCAGGAAGACGAAATCGTACTCGGCGTTGCAGCGATCGACTTCGGCCTGGCTGAACTCCGCGATCTCGAGCACGTCGACGATGTCGTAATCGAGCAGCTTGAGCGACGAGTCGTGGACGAAGGCGTCGCCGATGTTGTGGTACTTGTTGAGCGACCGTTGCACGTCGTGGGCGCGATACCAGCGCACGCAGTCGTGGTCGTAGACCTCGCCGGCCGGAATCATGACCAGGATCTTGCGCATCTTCTTCATCCTCCGGCTTCCACAGGCGAACGCGGCCCGTGTGGACCCTCGACCCATGCTCGTTGATTGCGGCCGACATTGAAGCGTGAAGACGGTTTTCAATTCGTTAAGCAGCTTCGGCCGAGGCTGGGCGCCCAGGAGAGCTCGATGCGACACGCCGGCCATCTGACGACTGCATTCCTGATCTGGATCTGCGCGTGGGCTCTGCCCGTCGCGGCGCTGGACCTCGAGGTCCAGGAGGGACCCACGGAGGTCTTCACCTGGGCGCGGGACCGCTGCGAGACGTGGCACATCCCGGACGCACCGGCCCGCGCCTTCCGCGGCGCGGATGGCGAGATCCGGTTGATCGCTGCCCATAACCGCAACCGTGTGATGCGCGGCAAGGATATGCTCGCCCTAGGCGTCGATTGCCGCATCGTCTTTCGCGGCGCCGACGCCGATGCGCCGGAGAGCTACGACGACAAGCTCTGGCTCAGCGCGACATGGACCGACGATGGCCGGGTCATCCACGCCCTGGCGCATGCGGAGTTCCATGGCCAACGACGGCCGACACTCTGTCCCATCGCGCAGTACATGGCATGTTGGCGCAACCAGATGATCCATGTCGTCTCGGAGGATGGCGGACAGAGCTTCACACGCAAGGGCGTCGCATTGGCCGCCGGGATTCCCTACCGCTTCGATGGCGCCGCGGGTAAACGCTCCGGATATTTCGAGCCGAGCAACATCTTTCGCCATGACGGCGCGCTCCATGCCTTCATCTGGGCCGAGGGTTACGAAGCGCAGAAGCGCGGCGCCTGCCTGTTGCGCACGACCGACATCGCCGACCCCGGCGCGTGGCGCGCCTGGGATGGCAAGGGTTTCAACATCGCCTTTCGCGACGCCTATCGCGACACCATCGCCGACCCGGCACGGCATGTCTGTCAGCCGATCCCGCGTCTCGACGGCGTCGTGGCCAGCGTGCTGCGCCATCGCATGACCGGGCAGTTCATCGCGATCTTCGCGAGCAACCGACGCACGAAGACGGCCGGCGCGCCGCAATCCGGCATCTGGTACGCGACATCGGCCGATTTGCTGAGCTGGTCGGAACCGCGGCTGCTGCGCGCCGTGCCGCTGATGTGGGCCTTCACCTGCGGCGAGCGCGCGGTCTGGGCCTATCCTTCGCTCATCGATCCGATCAGCCAGGCCCGGAATTTCGACGATGTCGGCACGCGCGCGGAGCTCTACCTGACGCGCTTCAATCTCGGCGCGGATTGCAAATTGCCACCCGACCGCGATCTCGTGCGGTTCGGCGTCACGATCCGCGGGTGAGCGAGCCGCGAGACGTCTTCGACCAAGGCGATCTGACGCGGCAGCAGACGCGCGAGCGCATAGGTCTCCACCGCCCGCGCCCGCGCATTCGAGCCGAGGCGTGCGGCGAGCGCGCGATCATCGAGCAGCGCGGCAATCCGCTCGGCGATCTGCGCCGGCGCATGCAGCTCAGCGAGCAACGAATCCTCTCCATGGGTCAGGACCTCGCGCACCGGCGCGGTGTCCGATCCGACGATCGGCGCGCCGCAGGCCATCGCCTCGATCAGTGACCAGGACAGCACGAAGGGGACCGTCAGATAGACCTGCGCATGCGCTGCCTGCAGGATCCGGCGATACCGGGGAAGCGGCTGCGTACCGAGGAAATGGATGCGCGTCTGGTCGAGTTCCGTCAGCCGCGTCAGCATGACTTCCCGCCAGCCCTGCGCGTTGGCGGGCGGCCGACCATAGAAGCTGCGATCCTCGCCGAGGATCAGCGCATGCATCTTCGGTCGCTTTGCCTGCAGGAGGGCGATCGCCTCCATGAAGCTGGGAAAGCCGCGATAGGCTTCGAGGCCGCGCGTGGCGTAGACGACGTGCTCGGCGTCGTCCGGCAGCCCGGGGATCTCGAGATCACCGATGCCACGCAGCGCCGGCGCGAAGAACTCCGTATCGACGCCGTCATGCAGAATCGACAGCCGGGCGCGATAGGCTTCGGGAAACTGGCTGTGCTGGAAGCCGGTCGGGACCACGCCACAGCGGCACGCCTCGAGTTCGAGCAGGAGCTGCGCATTGCGCGTGCGGATGCGCAGTTCGTCGTCCAGCGTCACGTCCGCCGGATCGAGGAAATCCGCATCGGCGCCGCGGGCCGAGTAGAACCACTCGAAATAGCCAAGGATCGGCACACCACGAAACGCTTCGGCCAGATACAGCCCGGGTCCGAACCCGGCATGAGCGCAGATCACGTCGGGCCGGAACCCCGACTGGGCAAGCTCGCGTGCCTGGCGATACGCGGCCTGGCCGTCGAGAACGGCATTCTCCAGGCCCTGAAGGTAGTGATGGGTTTCGGCGCTGGCACGGCGGGTGGACGCGAAGCGAATCGCGCGCACGCCCGCGGGCGCCTCCTCGCCTTCGGCATGGAGGAAGATGCAAGTGTCGCCCCGCGCGGCGAGAGCCGTCGCGAGATGCCGGTACTGCGCCGGCAGGAATCGGTGCGCGAAAAGGATGTTCATCGTTGCTCGCCATTCTCATCCCGATATCACCCGAGCCTAGGCGCGCAGCGTTAGCGGATCGTCAACCCGGCGCCGGGGCGACGTCGATTTCCGGCGCCTTGCTCGGGCGCGTCGCCTCGCGCTATCCGAGGCAGCATTGCAACTATCCAGAGGACCCTCGTGTCCATGATCGGCGTCGGAATCATCGGTGCCGGCTACATCGCCGGACTTCATGCGCGTGCGCTGGAACGGGCGCGCGGCTTCTCGCTGGTCGCCGCCTGCTCGCCCCGCGCCGACAGCGTCACCGCGTTCACGGCCCGGCATGGCGGACGCGCCACGACCGATTGGCATGATTTGCTCGCGGACCCGGCGGTCCACGCGGTCCTGATCGCCACGCCACACGCGCTGCACGAGGCGGCCGCGATCGACGCCGCGA
>JANNTF010000588.1:0-18507 GCA_031403455.1 Alphaproteobacteria bacterium
GATGCGCTTCGTCGCGGAAGATGAAATGCAGCGAGAACACGCCGGCCTGGGGCGCGACGCTGGCGGCATTCGCGGTCGCCGTGATGATCATGTCGATGTCGCCGGCGCGCAGCTTCTGCAGCGTCTGCGGCTCGGTGCCGAGCTGCGCGCCGGGGAACTGGTTGGTCCCGAGCTTGCCGCCGCTGAGCTCCATCAGCTTGGCCTCGAAGATATTCGCGGCGATGCCGTAGGCCGTCGATATGGGCTGGTCATAGGCGAAGGTGAGCTTGCGCTGCGCCGCGGCGTCGCCGGGCGCCACCATGCCCGACACGACGGCGAATGCGGCCGCCGCGATTGCGCCAAGCGCTGATCTACGATCCATCGTTACCTCCCTTGAGATTTTTCAGCGCGGCCTCATGACCACGCCCTTGGATCGAGCCTAGGCTCAGCCCGGCCTGGCTGTCGAGCAGCTCACAGCCGTGCGATCAGGCCTTGCGCGTGATCGCGTCGATGGCGCTCATGTCCTCCGCCGTGAGTTTCCAATCCGCGGCGCGGACATTCTGCTCGAGCTGCTCGGGCTTGGTAGCGCCGGCGATCACGCTCGACACCGTTGGCCGCGCGAGCAGCCAGCTGAAGGCGAGTTCGAGCAGCGTATGGCCGCGTTCACTGGCGAAGGCCTCCAGCCGCTCGACGATCGCCCAATTGGCCTCGGTGATGTAGGTCTTGGCGAGCCCCGGCGCGTTGGCCAGCCGCGCGCCGGCCGGCATCGCCGTGTTGCGCCGGTACTTGCCGGTCAGCAAACCGCTGGCCAGCGGGAAATACGGCAGCAGCCCGAGCCCGCACCGCTCCATGGCCGGAATCAGATCACTCTCGTGTCCACGCACGAGCAGGCTGTATTCGTCCTGGGCCGAAACGAAGCTTTCGAGATTGTGGTGGCGCGCGGTCCATTGCGCCTCCACCACCTGCCAGCCCGGCAGATTGGAACAACCGATGTAGCGGATCTTCCCCTGGCGGACGAGATCGTCGAGCGCGCGCAGCGTTTCCTCGATCGGAGTCAGCGGATCGGGCTCGTGCTGCTGGTAGAGATCGATCCAATCGGTCTTGAGCCGCGTCAGGCTCGCCTCCACCGCGGCCATGATGTAGTGGCGCGAGGCGCCGCGCAGCTTGCCCGCCTCGTCCATCGGCTTGGCGTATTTGGTCGCCAGGATGATCTGCTTGCGCCGGTCGCCGAGCACCTGGCCGAGACACGTCTCCGAGCCGCCCCTGTTGCCGTAGATGTCGGCGCTATCGAACAAGGTGATGCCGAGATCGATTGCCTTGTGCACGACCTTGCGCGTCGCCTCGACATCGATGCGACCGCCGAAATTATTGCACCCCAACCCGACGACCGAGACCTGAAGCCCGGATTTCCCGAGCCTGCGCTGCTGCATGACTTCCCCCAAGATTGCGTCGCATGTCCACGCCCGGACACCATCGCCGATTCACGACGCGCGGATCAGAACATGCGCATCTGGAAGGTCGCAAAGAAATACAGCATCGCGCCGCAAATCGCCGCGACCACCAAGGCGAACACCCCGGCGATCCGCCATCCCGGTCGCCGCAGACCGCGAAGGCCAAGCACGACGAAACCGACGATCACGAGCGTGAGGAACAACTCCACGAGACGATCGTCACTCACGTGCAAGCCATCCATCGGAACCTTTCCGACCGCTGAGCCGCGGCCTTTCCTGTAGGATCATGCGACATGCTTGAATCCCTGATCCAGCTCGTCGTGCCGCCGGATATCTCCCTTGGCGCCGCCGCCGCTTTGATCGCACTGTCTTTCGTCACATCCACCCTCACCGGTGCGCTCGGCCTGAGTGGCGGTCTTCTGATGCTCGCGGCGATGACGCAGCTGCTGCCGCCCGTGGTGTTGGTGCCCGTGCACGGCGTCGTCCAGGTCGGCTCGAACGCCGGGCGAGCCGTGATCATGCGCCGTGACATCGCACGAGCGCTCGTGCTGCCGTTCCTGCTCGGATCCCTGGTCGGCGTGACGATGGGCGCGCAGATCGTGGGCATGCTGCCGCGCTCGGTGCTGCTGATCGTGCTTGGCGCTTTCATCTTGTGGTCGGTGTGGACGCCGAAGCTGCGGCCCGCGCACCTGCCCGCGCGCTGGTTCACACTCGTCGGTGCGGTATCCAGCTTCTGCACCATGTTCGTCGGCGCCACGGGTCCCCTGGTCGCCGCCTTCCTCGTGCCCGACCCGCTCACACGGCATCAATCCGTGGCGACACACGCCGCGTTCATGACACTGCAACACGGGCTCAAGGTGGCTGCGTTCACCGCGCTCGGCTTCGGCTTCCTGCCCTGGCTGCCGATGCTGGCGCTGATGATCGGATTGGGGTTCCTCGGCACCATGCTCGGCCGCCGCCTGCTCGACCACATGCCCGAGAAACGCTTCGCGACCTGGTTTCGTCTGATGCTCACGGCGCTCGCGGTGAAGATCGTCGCCGACGGCATCGGACTCTGGCCGCTGTGAGGCGGTCGACGCGGCGCATTTCACCAGCGCGCCTGATGCGTCCTGGCGCAGACGGAAGCTGGCGCGCATCGGCGGCCCGGCCTATATCTCCGCGCCTCTTTCCCCGGTGAGGCGCCAACCATGGCTTCGTCCGACGACAAGCTCGATTTTCTCGCCGATCTGATCAGCAAGGCGCGCCAGGCGGGCGCCGACGCCGCCGATGCGTTGTTCGTCGAAGGCGCGTCGATCAGCCATGCCCGCCGGCTCGGCAAGCTCGAGAAGCTCGAGCGCTCGGAGGGGCAGGATCTCGGCCTGCGCGTTCTGGTCGGCCAGCAACAGGCGATCGTGTCGTCCTCCGATCGCAGCGCCAAGGCGGTGGGAGAACTCGTGGCGCGCGCGGTCGCGATGGCGAAGGTTGCGCCGCCCGATCCGTTCGCCGGTCTCGCCGATCCCGCCGATATCGCGCGCACGATCCCCGATCTCGATCTCTACGACCCCGTCGAGCCGACGGCGGAGACGCTGGTCGAGCGGGCGCGCGCGGCCGAGGAAGCGGCGATGGCCGTGAAGGGGATCACGAATTCCGAAGGCGCCGAGGCCGGCTGGGGCTCGAGCCGCGTCTATCTCGTCGCCTCGAACGGCTTCGCGGCGAGCTATGCCCGCTCCAGCCATTCGATATCGGCGAGCGTCATCGCCGGCGAAGGCACGGGCATGGAGCGCGACTACGAATATTCATCGGTGCTGCATGGCAGCGACCTCGACGACCCGGTCATGATCGGCGTCCGGGCCGCGGAGCGCGCGTTGAAGCGCCTCGCTCCGCGCAAGATCGAAACCTGCAAGGTGCCGATCGTCTACGATACGCGCGTCTCGGCCGGGCTCGTGCGTCACATCGCGAGCGCGATCAACGGCGCGGCGATCGCGCGCGGCACGTCTTTCCTGAAGGACAAGATGGCGGCGCAGATCTGCGCCGCCGGAATCACGATCGTCGATGATCCGTTCCGCAGACGCGGGCTCGGCTCCAAACCGGTCGATGGTGAGGGCATCGCGCCGACGCGGCGAAAGATCGTCGATGCCGGCGTGCTGACCACCTGGTTTCTCGATCTGCGCTCGGCGCGGCAGCTCAAGCTGCGCTCCACGGGTCATGCCGCGCGCGGCACGACCTCGCCGCCCAGTCCCTCCCCGACGAATCTCTACATGGAGCCGGGCACGATCACGCGCGATGCGTTGCTCAAATCGGTCGGGCGCGGCCTCTACGTCACCGAGTTCATCGGCATGGGCGCCAGCGTCATCACCGGCGACTACAGCCGCGGCGCCTCGGGGTTCTGGATCGAGAATGGCGAGCTCACCTTTCCGGTGAGCGAAGTCACGGTCGCCGGCAATCTCAAGGACATGTTCCTCAACCTCACGGCCGCCGACGATCTCGTCTTCAAATACGGCACCGACGCACCCACGCTGCGCGTCGACGGGCTCACGGTCGCGGGGCGGTAGGCCCCACGAGTCGCTGACGGACACGCGGTGCGTCAACGTCACGCCGCCTTCCCGGCACATATCGAGGGAATGGCGCGGCCGAAGGGATTCGAACCCCTAACCCCCAGATCCGTAGTCTGGTGCTCTATCCAGTTGAGCTACGGCCGCACGAACTACGCGAAACGTTAAGGTTTCACGAAGGGCGCGGAACGTACTCGCATCGCAGCGGACTTGGCAAGTGCCCGTGCCGGCGCGCCCAAGTCTTGCGTCGATCGCGCGGCGCGGCGGCTTTCAGCTTGTCCGCCCTGATTCCATTGGATACATTCCGCGCGCAATTTCAAGCCTGCGAATCTCGCGCAAATCATTGCCCGGCAGGGAGAATCCGAGTTGGTGGTCGTTGGAGTCCGTCGCGCGCGCGCCGTTGATCGCTCGCGCTCAAGCCGAGCGACCCGGGCATTGCTCACCCTTGTGGTGTGTTCGAACCTGAGTGCGTGCAGCTTGGTATCAGAGGCTTTGTGGCCGTCCCTCGGCGGACGCAGCACGCCGCCGGCGACGACGACACGCATCGATATTCCACCTTCGCCCACCGAACAACGCGCCACAGGCAGTGTCGCGGCGGGCAGCGTCGCCGCGGCCAGCACGAGTTCGACGGCGGTGGGCCAGCGCGCGGGACAATTGCGTGAAGAGGGCAACCGGCTCCAGGGCCTGGTCGGCAGCCACAGCCAGAATCTCCAGCAATTGCGCGGCGAGAACATCGATGCCGCCCAACGCTATCAGACGCTGGTCGGACAGATGAATGCGCGGCTTCAAGTCGGCACGACCCCGGGCAATCCGATCCTGACATCGCAATGGGCGCAGGCGCAGGGCGAACTCGACCGCTTCGCGTCGAATATCGGGACGCTGTCGCAACTCTCGGGTCAGGTCGGTTCGGACGCGTCGCTGGGATCCTACCTGCTCGAATCCGTGCGCAATGCCTATGCCCTCTCCGGCGCGCTCGAGGACGACCACCGGCAGCTCGCGCTGGTCGAAGATGACGTCAATCGCGTGATGGTGTCGATCGACCGCATGCGCGTCGAGCTGTCCGAGGATATCGCGCGCCAATCGGCGTATGTGAGCCGCGAGCGCGCGAACATGACGACACTCGCCTCGGCGATTCGCTCGGGCGAGTTCTACGGCCCAGGTCTGGCCGCCCGCGCCTTCAGCCAAGGTCCTTCGGCCCGCGGCGCGGCGCCGTTGCCCACCGGCAGCCGGCCTCTGGTGATCGTGCGCTTCGACCGCAACAACCCGAGCTACGAACAGGCGCTCTACACCGCCGCCAATCGTGCCCTGGAATTGCGGCCGCAAGCGACGTTCGAGATCGTCGGCGTTGCCGCGAGCGGTCGCGGCGGCGGCGATGCGGCGATCGCGACGGCCAATGCACGGCGGCAGGCCGAGCAGGTGATGCGCTCCCTGATCGACATGGGCATGCCGTCGCAGCGGCTGCGGATGTCCACCGGCAATGATCCGGCGCTGCCCGTCAACGAGGTTCACGTCTTCGTTCGTTGAGGGGCGCGGCGGATCGTCTGACGCGATTGAACCAAATCCGCGGCGCGTGCGTATTAGAAGCATGCGCGCCCTTCTCCTCGCCCTGTTCCTCAGCTTCGCCGCGCCGAGCTTCGCGCAAGCACCGGCGACCGATGTCGGCCCTGCGGACCGCGCCGCGATCCGGTCTGTGATCACCGAACAGCTCGCCGCGTTCCAACGCGACGATGGCGGCGCGGCGTTTGGTCTGGCCGCGCCCAGCATTCAGCAGATCTTCCGCGACCCCGAGACGTTCATGGCGATGGTGCGCGGCGGTTATCAACCGGTCTATCGGCCGCGCGACGTGGCGTTTCGCGATCTGCTGCGCTTCGAGAGTCAGCTCGTGCAGGTGGTTGCGATCGTCGGACCGGACGGGCGGCGCGTGCTCGCCCTCTATCCGATGGAGCAGCAGAGCGACGGCAGCTGGCGGATCGCCGGCTGTCAGCTGGTCGAACCCGGCGACGAGGCGACCTGACATAGCCGACCCCGGCCATGGCATGCTTCACTGCGCGTCCTCTCCCATCGATGACGAAGTTCGGGCGCGCAGATGACCAATCCCTATACGAAGATGTTTCCGGTCTCCTGGCAGGAGCTGCATCGCGACGCCAAGGCGCTGGCTTGGCGCCTGCACGGCATGCGGCCTTGGCGCGCGATCGTGGCGATCACCCGCGGCGGCCTGGTGCCGGCAGCGATCGTCGCGCGCGAACTCGATCTGCGCATCATCGATACGGTGTCGGTCAAGAGCTACGATCATCAATCGATCGGCGGCACGGAAATCATCAAGACGGCCACGCTCGGCGGGGCGGATAACAGTTGCTTGCTGATCATCGACGACCTCGTCGACACCGGCGCCACGGCGAAGGTCGTGCGCGAGCTGCTGCCCGACGCCCATTTCGCGACGGTCTATGCCAAGCCCGCGGGCCGGCCGCTGGTCGATACTTACGTGACCGAAGTGAGTCAGGACACGTGGATCATGTTTCCCTGGGACAGCGAACCGCAATTCGCCAAGCCAATCGCCGAGAGCGCGCGGAATTGAGCGCGGCTGGAGGCACGGCGCCACGACCCGGCATCGCCGCGCTCGCGACCCTGGCCGCGCTCGCGGTCGCCTGGGGCTGCAACTGGGCGTTCATGAAGGTCGCCTTCGCGGAGTTGCCGGTCTGGGGATTGCGCACGTGGTCGTTGCTCGCGGCCGGGCTCATCATCCTGGCGATCGCGCGCCTGCGTGACCCGCGCATGCTGCCGCGTGACGCCGCGGAATGGCGCTTCCTCGCGATCGCCGCCTTCTTCAACGTGACGATCTGGCAGATCACTGTCGCGTATGGCGTGCAGCTCCTGGGCTCGGGGCACGCGGCCGTGCTCGCCTTCACCATGCCGCTGTGGTCGGGGCTGATCGCCTTCGCCTTCCTGCGCGAGCGGCTGTCGCTGCGCTTCATGATCGCCCTGGCGATGGGCATGGCCGGCGTGATCCTGCTCAGCCTGCGCGGCGGCGGCTTTGCACGCGCCGACTTGCCCGGCATCGCGCTGATGTTTGCGGCCGCCATCGGCTGGGCCATCGGGACGCTCTATTCGAAGACGCGAAAATCCAGCCTGCCGATGCTGGCGACCACGGCCTGGCAGCTCCTGCTTGGCACCGTCCCGATCATGGTGCTGTGGCCGCTGATCGAACCGATCGCCTGGCCGCACGCGAGCGCGGCGGCATGGCTCGGCGCCGCTTACACGACCTTCGTTGCCCTGGTCGTCGGCTACATCTCCTGGTTTCGCCTGGTCGAGATCCTGCCGGCGCATATCGCCTCGCTCGCCTCGCTCGCGGCGCCGATGATGGCGATGCTGACGGGCGCAATGATGCTGCATGAGGCGCTGGGCCTGCGCGAGATCCTCGCCCTGGCGCTGATGCTGGGCGCCCTCGCGCTCGTCCTCGTCATCCCGGCGCTGGGACGGGCCCGCGCGGCGTGACGCTGCGGCACTCGACATCGCGCAATGATCCGATCGCTCCGCATCGCCGTAAGCAAGGCCAAGATGCGGCACATTCCACGACGGCAGATCTTGGCGGCAGCGGGCGGCGCCTGCCTGCTCCCCACGATGTCGCGCGCCCAGCCGGTGGCGCCGCCGTTGACATTCACCGTGCTGCGCGAGGGCGTGCCGATCGGCACGCATCGCGTGGCGTTCAAGCGCGAGAGCGACACGCTCACGGTCGACATCGCCATCGACATGGTCGTGAAGATCACCATCGTCCCGGTCTATCGCTACATGCATCGTAGTCGCGAAACTTGGCGCCAGGGCGTGCTGCAGACCCTGGAGGCGCGCACCGACGACGACGGCACGCGCACCGAAGTCCGCGCACGGCGCACCACCGGCGGTCTCGCCGTCGAAGGCAGCGGCGGCGGCTTTCTTGCGCCCGCCAACACGGAGCCGACGAGCTATTGGCATGAGGACATGACCCTGCAATCGAGGTTGCTGGACACCCAGAACGGCACGTTGATCGACGTCGCCGCGCGCCAGACCGGCACCCGGCGGGCCACCATCGCGGGCCGTGAGATCGATGTGCGGACCTATCAGCTGAGCGGCGATCTCTCGAGCCAGCTCGGTTACAGCATGACCGGCGAATGGGTCGATCTCACGTTCCTGGCGCGCGGCTCGCGAATCGCCTATCGCCGCGACGCGCCCCCCGCCGCAGCCGCGGTGAGCCCGAGCGGCGGCATGCGCCGGGCCTCCTGATCCGCGAGTCCAGGGGAACCCTCACATCAAAATGATTCGAGGTCGACCACCTTCGACCTCTAGGCTGAGTCATGGCCGAGATGCCCTCGACTCTTCCCGTGAGCCGACCCGCCAGTCGAGCGGTCAGGATCCTCCCGCTGCTGGTGATCGCCTGCGCGACCATCGCGTTCTTCGCGCTGGGGCTACAGCGCTATCTGAGCTTCGACGTGCTGCGCGACAGCCGCGTCATGCTGCTCGATCTCGTCGCGCGGCACGCGTTGGCCGCACCGCTGCTCTTCATCCTCGCCTATGTCGTCGTGACCGCGGCATCGCTGCCGGGAGCGCTCATCATGACGCTGACCGGTGGCTTCCTCTTCGGGGCCTTCATCGGCGGCATCTACACCGTGATCGGCGCGACACTCGGCGCGATCGCGCTCTTCGTGGCCGCGCAGACCGCGCTCGGCGATGCGCTGCGCGCCAAAGCCGGCGGCGCGCTTGCCAAGCTCGAAGCCGGATTTCGCGAGGACGCGTTCAATTATCTGATCGTGCTCCGCCTCATTCCGATTTTTCCGTTCTTCGTCGTCAATCTCGCCGCCGCCTTTCTCGGCATCCCGCTCCCCAAATTCATCGTCGCGACATTCATCGGCATCATTCCCGGCACCTTGGTCTATTCGTCGGTCGGCAGCGGGCTCGGCGCGGTCTTCGATGCCGGGGTGACGCCCAATCTCGGCATCATCTTCTCGTGGCCGGTGTTCGGCCCCCTGGTCGGGCTCGCCGTCCTGGCCCTGCTTCCCGTCGCGTACAAGCACTTCAAGCGTGGCGCATGAGCGCGGAACTCGATGCCGATCTCTGCATCATCGGCGCCGGCTCGGCTGGATTGTCGGTCGCGGCGGGCGCGGCACAGCTCGGCCAGCGTGTCGTGCTCTGCGAGCAAGCGCACATGGGTGGCGACTGCCTAAATTTCGGCTGCGTGCCGTCGAAGGCGCTGATCGCCGCCGGGAAGGCGGCGCAGCGCATCCGTGACGCCGGCCGGTTCGGGATCAAGGCGAGCGCGCCGGTGATCGACGCCGCCGCGGTGCGCGCGCATGTCCGCGGCGTGATCGCCGCCATCGAACCCAACGATAGCCAGGCGCGGTTCGAAGGGCTGGGCGTGAAAGTGATTCGCGCGCATGCGCGGTTTCGCGATGACCGCACGATCGAGGCGGGCGATCACATCGTCCGCGCGCGGCGCTTCGTGGTCGCGACGGGCTCGTCGCCCTTCGTGCCGCCGATACCGGGCC
This sequence comes from Alphaproteobacteria bacterium, assembly GCA_031403455.1. Classification (GTDB taxonomy): domain Bacteria; phylum Pseudomonadota; class Alphaproteobacteria; order CACIAM-22H2; family CACIAM-22H2; genus CAIOSQ01. The sequence goes on from JANNTF010000588.1 coordinate 9,475, forward strand.
TCGCGCCGACGCCGCATTTCACCAACGAGACGGTCTTCGATCTGGATGAAACGCCGCGTCATCTCATCATCATCGGCGGCGGTCCCATCGGCTGCGAGCTGGCCCAGGCGCATCGCCGGCTCGGCGCCGAGGTCAGCGTCATCGAGGCGTTCACGATCTGCCCGAAGGACGATCCCGAGCTCGTCGCGGTGGTCCGCGCGGCGCTGCTCGCCGACGGCGTGCAGATCAACGAAGGCGCCAAGGTCAAAGCAGTCGCCGGCACCACGGGCGCGATCACGGTCACGATGGAGAGCAAGGACGGCGAGCGGACCCTGTCGGGTTCGCATCTCCTCGTCGCGGCAGGACGCCGCGCCAACGTCGCCGGGCTTGATCTCGAGAAGGCCGGCATCGCCTACACACCCAAGGGCATCACCGTCGATGCCAGCCTGCGCACGAGCAATGCTCGGATCTTCGCGATCGGCGATGTCGCCGGCGCGCTGCAATTCACGCATATCGCGGGGTATCATGCGGGCATCGTGATCCGACGCGCCCTGTTCCGGCTGCCGGCCAAGGCCAGCTACGTGGCGGCGCCCTGGGTCACCTACACCGAACCCGAGCTCGCCAATGTCGGCCTCACCGAGGCGCAGGCGCGCGCGCAGCACGGCGAGATCCGCGTCGCGCGCTGGCCGTTCCACGACAATGACCGCGCCCAGGCCGAGCGCGAAACCGAGGGTCTCGTGAAGATCGTCGCCACGCCGCGCGGCCGCATTCTCGGTGCAGGCATCGCCGGACCGCAGGCGGGTGAACTGATTCAGCCCTGGGTTCTCGCGATCTCGAAGGGCCTGACCATGCGCGACATGTCCGGGATGATCGTGCCCTACCCCACCCTCGGCGAAGTGAACAAGCGCGCCGCGAGCGCGTTCTTCACCTCGGCGCTGTTTTCGCCGCGCACGAAGTGGCTGGTCCGCCTTCTCGCCCGGTTTGGATGACGATGAAAACGCGCGACATCATGCAACGACGGCCACGCCTGCCGAGCGGCATCACCGGCCTGTCGGCACGTCTGCTCGTCCTCACGATCGGCTTCGTGATGCTGTCGGAAGTCCTGATCTATGCGCCGTCGATCGCGCGCTTCCGCCAGGATTGGTTGCAGGACCGCGTCGCGGCCGCGCATCTGGCGACGCTCGCCCTCGAAGCGACGCCCGACAACATGGTGAGCGAAGAGCTCAAGACGCAGCTCCTCGCGCACGCCGCGGTCCGCGCCGTGGTGATCGCCAAGCCCGGCGAAGTTCGACGCGTGCTGGCGCCCGACATGCCACCCGATGCCGACGCCACCTATGATCTGCGCACCGCGAGCTTCCTGACCTTCATCGCCGATGCCTTCATGACGCTCGGCATGACGCAGCCGCGGGTGCTGCGCGTGGTCGATCTGTCGCCGCGCAATCCCGAAGTGGCGGTGGAGATCTTGATCGAAGAGGCGCCGATGCGCATGGCGATGTTCGAATTTTCGCGCCGCATTCTCGGCCTGTCGTTGATCATCTCGTTCCTGACCGCGACGCTCGTGTATCTCAGCCTGCAATGGCTGATGGTGCGTCCATTGCGGCGCCTGACGGAAAACATGATCGCGTTTCGCGAAGCGCCGGAGCATCCCGACACCATCGTCGGACCCACCACGCGCCAGGACGAGCTCGGCATCGCGCAGCGCGAACTGGCCCACATGGAGGAGAAACTCCGCGCCGCCTTGCAGCAGAAGGCGCGGCTCGCCGCGCTCGGCGGCGCTGTCGCCAAGATCAACCACGATCTGCGCAACATCCTCGCCGCCGCGCGGCTGATGTCCGACCGCCTCGCCAGCTCCAGCGACCCCAAGGTCCAACGGACGGCGCCGGCGCTGCTCAGCTCGATCGATCGCGCCGTCAGCCTTTGCGAGCACACGCTCGGCTATGCGCGCGAGGAGCTGCCGCCGACCCACCGCACGCGCTTCGCGCTGGCCAGTCTGATCGACGAGGTTGGCGAGGTGGTCTCCCTGCTCACCGGCGGACGCGCGATCTGGGACAGCATCGTCGCGCGCGAACTCGACGTCGTGGCGGACCGCGAGCAGCTGTTCCGCGCGCTCGTCAATCTCGGCCGCAATGCCGCCGAAGCGGGGGCCAGCACCATCACGCTCGCGGCCGAATCGACGGGCGACATCGTGCGCATCGATGTCGCCGACGATGGTCCCGGCCTGCCGATGCGCGTGAAGGAGCGGCTGTTCGAGCCTTTCGCGGGCACGGCCAAGCCTGGCGGCTCCGGGCTCGGCCTCGCGATCGCCGCCGAACTCGTGCGCGCCCATGGCGGCGAGCTGACGCTGGTCGAGAGCGCGCAGGGCGGGACTCGCTTTCGGCTGACCCTGCCGCTGACGGCACGCAGCCGCATCGTCGCCGCGTGACGTCCTAGCCGGTCGACTCCGCCGGCGCGGCGAATTGCCTGAGCAGATCGAGAGGCACCAGTTGCAACGTGATCTCATGGGTCGCCGCCAGCACCACGAGCGGCGCCATCCCGGCGTCGAAAGCTTCTTTCCAGCGCGAGAGGCACAGACACCAGCGATCGCCCGGGCTCAGGCCGGGGAACCCGTATTCGGGCATCGGCGTCGAGAGATCATTGCCCCGCGACGCCGAGAAGACCAGGAACTCGGCCGTCATGACCACGCAGACGCTGTGCACGCCATGATCCTCGGGACCGAAATTGCAGCAGCCATCGCGGTAGAATCCCGTGACCGGATCATGCGAACACATCAGCAAGGCGCCGCCGAGCACGTTGCGCGCGCGTGGCCTGCGCCCGTCGTCATCGAAAGGCATGACGCCGCTCCCCTGAAACCTCGATCGATCGGGATCGTCGCATCACCTGCCCCGACGATACAATCCCAGTAGATGGTCCGGTCGATGGCCAGGACGCTTTGTTCGGAGAAACGACCATGCTGTCACGCCGCCACTTGCTCGCCTCGTGCACGGCGATGCTCACCGCGCTCCCGCTGACGGCGATGGCGGCGCCCAAGTCGGAGCTTTGGCCGCGCTGGCAAGCCCAGGATCCGGGCTCGGCGCTGCGCGTCGATCATGCGGCCTGGACGGCATTTCTCGATCGCCATGTCAGCGAGCATGCCGACGGGGTGAACCGACTGGCCTATGGCCGCGTCGACGCCAGCGCGAAGGCGGCGCTCGATGGCTACATCGCCAGCCTGGCGGCGACGCCGGTCACCAAGCTCAGCCGTGCCGAGCAGCGCGCGTTCTGGATCAATCTCTACAATGCGCTGACCGTGCAGACGGTGATCGCGGCCTATCCGGTCAAATCGATCCGCGACATCAAGATCTCGCCGGGACTGTTCTCGTCCGGGCCGTGGGGCAAGAAGCTGATCCGGATCGAGGGCGAGGAGATCTCGCTCGACGACATCGAGCACCGCATCCTGCGCCCGATCTGGAAGGACCCGCGCACGCACTACGCCGTCAACTGCGCGTCGATCGGCTGTCCCAATCTGCTCCGCGAGGCGTTCACGCCGGCGAACATGAATGCGCTGCTCGATGCGGGCGCGCGCGCCTACGCCAATCATCCGCGCGGCGCCGAGATCAAGGACGGCAAGCTGATCGCGTCGTCGATCTATGTCTGGTTCCAGGATGATTTCGGCGGCGGCGAAGCCGGCGTGATCGCGCATCTCAAGCGCCATGCCAGGCCGGAGTTCGCGACCGCGCTGAGCGGCATCACGAGCATCGCATCCGACCGTTACGACTGGTCGCTCAACGATGCCGGTCCGGGGCGCAGCTGAAGGATGGTCGCGGATTTCGTCACGCATCGCGCGCCGCAGCGCGGCGATCGCCGACTCGTCGCCGCCGTCGATGTCGGGACGTCGAGCGTGCGCGCAGGCCTGTTCACCCTCGACGGCCGGATGCAGGCGCGCGCCGCCACGCCGATCGCGATCAACCGCCCGCGCCCGATCATGCGGAGCAATCCAGCACCGAGATCTGGGCGGCCGCGCGCGGAAGCCTTCGCGCGGCGATCCAGACCGCGGGATGCGACGCCGCGGACGTCGCGGCGCTCGCCTTCGGGACCGTGTCGATCGCCGCCGCCGCGGAGCTTGGCCTCACCACCGCGTGCATCGTCGGCGTCGGGGTCATCGATGCGCAGGCTGGTTGTCTCGGCCCGCTGGCGTCGCTGCCGGACGAGCGCATCGAGCGCGAGATGGCGATCATCGGCGGCACATCGACGTGCCACATGGCGATCTCGCGGCGCCCGCACCACGTGCCCGGCGTCTGGGGACCGTATCTCGCAACATTGCTGCCCGAGCGCTGGCTCAACGAGGGTGGTCAATCGGCGACGGGCGCGTCGCTCGACCACGTCGTCGCCGGGCATGCCGCGGCGACCAGCCTCGGCGCGGAGCCGCATGCGATGCTGTGGCGCGAGATCGATGCACGCAACGCCGCCGCGCCAGGCGGTTGGCTGCCGCGGATGGTCGTCGTGCCGGATTTCAACGGCAATCGTTCGCCGCTCTCCGACCCTGGGGCGCGCGGCCTCGTGTGGGGGCTGACGCTCGACGCATCGCGCGACTCGCTGATCGATCTCTATGCGGCGACGGCGATCGGCGCCGTCCTCGGCACGCGCCACGTGATCGAGGCGATGAACGCGCATGGCTATGCGATCGAGCGGCTCCACCTGATCGGCGGCCACGCGCGCAGCCATGGATTCGCGCAGCTCTATGCGGATGCGACGGGTTGCGCGGTCACCCTGATGCAAGGCGAAGACGGCGTGCTGATCGGCGATGCGATCATCGCGGCGACTGTCCTTGGCGCCTATCCGGATCTGCATCACGCGGCGCGCGCGTTCTGGCGACCCGGCGCGACGCTGCTCCCGGCGCCGGCGCGCGCACGGCGTCTCGACGGTCACTACCGCGCGTTTCGCGACCTGCAAGCGGCCGGCCTCGCGGCTGGCCGGCTGATCCCATCCTAGGCAGCGGGTCTGCCCTGCGGTGAGACCAGCGTGCGACGCGTCTCCAGCGCGAGATCGGGTCGGTCCGTGTCCAGCCAGCCGATCGGCTGCGCGAGCCAGTGAGCCAGTTCCTTGGCGTCGTTGACGACCCAGGCGACCAGCTGCGCCGGCTCGAAATGACGCCGACACGTCGCCATCGTGGTCGCGAGCAATGACTTCTCGACGGCGAGATAGTCGATCGGGATGGCGGTGAAGCGCGCCAGCGCCGCGTCGAACCCGCCCAAACCGTCGGCGGAACGCTGGTTGATCGATGCGAGCAGGCGCTGACTCGGCGCGAGGCGGCGAAGATCCACGAGCACATCGGGCGAGAACGACGTCACCACGCATTGCGTGCCGATCCCGCGACGCGTCAGTGCCGCCAGGACCCGCGCTTCGACACCGGGATAGCGGCGCCCCTCCGCGTCCAGCTTGATCTCGACGTGGAGATCGAAGCCCGGTGGTCCAAGCACGTCGAGCACCTCATCGAGCGTCGGGATCGTGTCGCCGCCGCCATCCTTCAGCGCGATGGCGCGCAGCTCGGCGCTGCTGCGCGCGCTCACCGGCCCGCTGGCGATCGTGGTGCGCTCCAGCGTCGGATCGTGGATGACGAAGAGCTCGCCGTCGCGGCTCGGATGCACGTCGAACTCGACGCCATCGACGCCGAGCGCGGTCACCGCACGAAATCCTGTCAGGCCGTTCTCCGGCCAGACCAGCTTGCCGCCACGATGACCGATGATCTTGACTTGCGCGGTGCTGGACATCGCCGATCGCCTCTTCTCGTTCATGGATAGATGATTGCCTTGATGATGCCGTCTTCGCGCGCCGCCTGCATCGCGAAGGCGCGCGCGGTCTCCTCCAGCTTGAAGCTGTGCGATGCCAGCGGCGTCAGGTCGACCCGCCCGCTCGCAGTGAGGGCGATGGCGCGCGGGTAGATTTCAGGCATGCGGCGGGAGAATTTGGCGCTGAGCCCGCGCCGGCGCGCTTCCGACGCCGCGATCGTATATCGGTTGCCATTGGGTATCCCGACCATCACGAGCCGTCCGCCGATGCGTGCGCAGCGCGTCGCCTCGTCGAATCCGACATCGGAATCGGTCGCCTCGAGGACGAGATCGGCACCGCGGCCCTTGGTCGCGGCCGCCACCGCGGTGAAACTCGCGAATCCCTCGTCCCCGCCCATTCGCAAGGCGAGCGCATGTCGATGCGCGACAGGATCCACAGCCAGCACGCGCCCCGCGCCCGCGACTTTCGCGAGCTGTACGAGGAGCAGGCCGACCGGACCGCAGCCGAGCACCACGACGGTTTCACCAAGGCGCACTTTGGCGAGATCGAGGGCATGCAGGGCGACGCCGAGCGTCTCGAGCAGCACGCCCGTGGCCGCGTCCATCCCCGCAGGCAGCGCATGGAGCGCCTCGGGCGGCACGGCCACATACTCCGCCATCGCGCCGTTGTTGGGCGGATAACCGAGGAAGCGGACATCCGGACAGAGATTCGTCTCGCCGCGTTCGCACCATTCGCAAACCCCGCAGGGCCGGGCCGGATCGATCGCGACGATCGTGCCGGCGGCGAGACCGACGCGGTCGGCGATGTCCGAGGTCACGACGCCCGCGAATTCATGCCCGAGAACGATGGGCCGGATGGATTGCGGCCCGTTGGTCCCGCCTTCGAGATACGAATGGAGGTCGCTGCCGCACACGCCGACGGCGGCGACGCGGATGCACACTTCGTCGTTGCGCGGCTGCGGCGGTGGAATGTCCGTCACCATGACGGACCGGATACCGTTGAGGATGGCTGCACGCATGGTTGTTCAAGCCTCCGGTTTGGCGCGAGGATCGGGTGCGATGAGACGCTCGGCGGCCGCCTCGTCCGTGACGAGCGTATCGATCCGACGAAGCGCGAGCGCCGCTCTGAGAATCGGCACCTTGGCCGCACCGCCCGAGACCAGCACGATGCGCGGGATTCGGCCGAGCCGATCGAGCGGCGGCATCACCACCATTCGATTGGCCGGGTGCTTGACGGCGATGCCCTTCGAATCGACGTAGTAGCCGAAAATATCGCCGACCGCGCCGGCCGCGATCAGGCTGCGGCGCGTCGTCTCGCTGATCACGCCGAACTCGACGTTGGTCGAGCCCGCGCCGAGGTGGCCGACGCTGATCAGCGCGAGGTCGACGGCCAGCATGCGCCGGAACGATTCCTGCAACAGATGATGACCGCGCAAGGCGCGGGTGCTCGGATCCGAGGACCCGACCATCGGCGCGTTCAGAAAATAGCACTCCGCGTGCAGCACCTCGGCGAAGCGCGAGGCGATGTCGTAGGGATTGATCGTCGCGCTACGCGGCAACCCACCGAACATCGACACGACCTTCAGCCGCGGCACGGTGCTGCGCGCGAGCGCGCGCGACGCCGCGTGCATCGTCTTGCCCCAGCCGATGCCGACCGCCTGACCCGGCCGCAGCCATGCCGGAAGATGCTGTCCCGCCGCGGTGCCGACGATATCGGGCACATCGCGCTCATGCACCGGACTGGGGGCGACCACGGCATGCGCGAGCCCGAAGCGCCCGATCAGCGCGCGTTCCAGCTCGACCGCACGCGCGAGCTTCGAACTGATGTGGAAAGTGACGATGCCGCGCTCCCGGCATTCGGCGAGCAGCCGGTTCACACGGCCGCGCGTCAGTCCGAGCGCGCGACCGATACGCTCCTGCGTCAGGCCCTCGATGTAATAGAGCCAGGCGGTGCGGATGCGGATCTGTTCGAGAAAAGCGCCGTCTGATGTCATTTCCGAACCGACGCTCCATCTGCATTCTCGAGCGGACAATTGTACGCGCGCGTCGGATTTGCCGCCAGGAACTGCGCGAGGCGCAACCTGCCGTCCGGTACAATGCCGAGCCCGAGCTTGGTGCGGCGCCACAGGATGTCATCGGGCGTACTGGCCCATTCGCTGTCGCGCAGATAGATCACTTCGCGCGCATGGAGCCCGCCGCCGAAATCCTCGCCCATGTCGTGCATGCTGCGCGCCTCACCGAGGAGCTGGCGCGCGCAGGTGCCATAGCTGCGCGCGAACCGTGCGGCCAGAGCGGTCGGCAGCCACCCGTGCGCGGTCTGGAGATCGGCGGCCAGGGCGTCGACACCTGCGGGGCCGAGATCGCCGCCCGGCAGCCGCCTCGAGCTCGTCCAGGCCGATGCCGTGGTGCCGAGATGGGGCCCGAGTTCGGCCAGCGCGTGCTCGGCCAAACGGCGATAGGTGGTGATCTTGCCGCCGAAGATCGACAGCAGAGGCGGCGCGCCCGCCACGGCCTGCAGATCGAGCGCATAGTCGCGTGTCACGGCGGATGGGTCGTCGCGACCGTCGTCGAGCAACGGACGTACACCGCTGTAGCTCCAGACGATATCGGTCGCCGACAACGAAAGCTGGAAGCGCCGGTTGAGCGCGGCGCAGAGATAGGCGATTTCCTGCGCATCGATCGCCACGCGCTCGGCGCGATCCTCGAACGCGACATCGGTCGTCCCGACGATGACGAAGTCACTCTCGAACGGCACGACGAACAGTAATCGGCGATCATCGTTCTGCAGGACGTAAGCGTGCGCGCCCGCGTACCATTTTCGCAGCACGATGTGGCTGCCTTTGACCAGCCGCACACGTCGCGTGGCGTTGGCGCCGATCACCCCGCGCAGCACCTCGTCCACCCAGGGTCCGGCAGCATTGACGACGGATCGCGCCGACACGTTCGTGCACCCGCCGTCCGCTTCGCGTCGCAGGGTCGCCGCCCAACGTCCACCGACGATGCGCGCGCTGACGCAGGCCGTGCGCGGCAGCACCGTGGCGCCGAGGCGGGCCGCATCGAGGCAATTGAGAACGACGAGCCGCGCGTCGTCCACCCACACATCCGAGTAGATGAAGGCCTTCGCCTGCTGGTCGCGCAGAGTCGCGCCGACCGCCGATCGGGCGAGATGGACGATTTCCGTCCCCGGAAGCGATTGTCGTCGACCGAGATGGTCGTAAAGCAGGAGCCCGAGCCGGACCAGCCAGAACGGCCGCCGCGCCGGCTCGTGCGGCAGCACGAAGCGCATCGG
>JANNTF010000589.1:0-1023 GCA_031403455.1 Alphaproteobacteria bacterium
CCTGGCCTCGCTGCTGTCGGTCGATCTCGACACCACGGCGCTCGGCTCGTTCAGCGACAGCTTCACCATCGAGGCGTATTCGGTGAACGGTGTGCTCGCCGATCTGCCGCTGACGAGCATGACATTCACCTTCCAGGGCAACGTGATCCCGGGCGGCGGCGTCGACGTGCCGGTGCCGGCGACCTGGACCCTCCTGGGCTTCGGCGCCGTCGCGCTGTGGCGCCTGCGCCGTCGCCGGGCCTGAAGCTCTCATCCCCTCCTTCTCCGCGGCGCGGAGGAGGAGGAGACGTCACGGTACTGCGCTTGCCATCATGTCGGCCGGTGGCCATGGTGTCGGCCCTCCTGGCTCTTGATCGGAAGCTGCCGTGCCTGTCGCCGACACGACCCCAAGCCCGCGCGTGGGGCTTTTCGTCACCTGCCTCGTCGATCTCTTCCGCCCCTGCGTGGGCTTCGCCGCCGTGAAGCTGCTCGAGGAAGCGCGCTGCGTCGTCGACGTGCCGGCACAGCAGACCTGCTGCGGACAACCCGCCTTCAATTCCGGCGATATCGCCGACACCAAGGCGATCGCCAAACGCACGATCGCGCTGTTCGAGGGCTTCGACTATGTGGTCGCGCCGTCGGGATCCTGCGGCGGCATGATCAAGGAGCATTATCCCGAATTGCTGGCCAACGAGCCGGATTGGGCGCAGCGCGCGCGGCATCTGGCCGCACGGACCTACGAGCTCGTCGCGTTCCTGCATGACGTCCGCGGCATGACCAAGGTGAGCGCGGCCTACGCGGACAGCGTCACCTATCACGATTCCTGTTCGGGCTTGCGCGAGCTCGGCGTCAAGGCGCAGCCCCGCGCGATGCTGCGCAGCGTCGCTGGCGTGGCGATCACGGAATTGCCGGGCGCGGAGATCTGCTGCGGCTTTGGCGGCACGTTCTGCGTCAAGTATCCGGAGATCTCCGACAAGATGGTCGGCGAGAAGGCGAGAAGGCGACCGACATCCTGAAGACGGGCGCGGGCACATTGCTCGCCGG
>JANNTF010000590.1:0-2183 GCA_031403455.1 Alphaproteobacteria bacterium
CCGATCGTCGCCATCGGTCTCGTCGCATTGCCGCATGTCCTGCTGGCCATGGGGCTCACCCTCACCTCGTCGACCGATTGCGTGATCTTCGCGATGGTCGGGCTCGGCCTCAATCTGCTGCTCGGCTATGGCGGCCTCGCCTCGTTCGGTCATGGCGCGTGGTTCGGCATCGGGGCCTACGGTGTCGGGATTCTCCAGCGCGAGGCGATGGCGGGACAGTTCATCCTGCCGTTGCTGGCAGCCGTGGTGATCGTCCTGCTCGCGTCGCTCCTGTTCGGTGCGCTGATCCTGCGCCGTCGCGGCGTCTACTTCTCGCTGCTCACACTCGCTCTCTCGGCGATCCTGTTCGCCATCGCCTTTCGCTGGACCGAACTCACCGGCGGCGAGAACGGGCTCGGCGGCATCGTGCGACCGATCGTGTTCGGGATCGATCTCGCCGCGCCCTGGACATACTACTGGGTGGTCGCGCTCATCGGCTTCCTCGCGACCTGGGCGATGTGGCGCGTCGTGCGTTCGCCGTTCGGCCATGTGCTGGTGGCGATCCGCGAGAACGAGACGCGCGCCCGGTTCCAGGGGTATCCGACGGATCGCTACAAGCTCGGCGCTTTCGCCATCTCGGCCACGCTCGCCGGGCTCGCCGGCGCGTTGTTCGCGTTCCACCATCGCTTCGCGTCGGCGGACCCGCTGCTCGTCAGCTTTTCCGGCGAACTACTGGCGATGGTGATCATCGGCGGCATGCGCTCGTTTCTCGGCCCCGTGCTCGGCGCCGTGTTCTACATGCTGTTTCGCGAGTTCCTGTCGATCTGGACACCGCATTGGCTGTTCTATTTCGGCTTGCTCTTCGCAGCCTTCATCCTGTTCAGCCCGCGCGGGTTGATCGGTCTCGGTCAACGCATCAAGGACATCGTGGTGCCGCCACCGACGACCGGCGCAGCGATGGCCGGCGGAATCATGGCCGACGAGCCGCGGCCGTTGCCGGCATTTCTCACGCAGCATCCGGAGCGGGAATCACGCGATGAACCGGTGCTGCGATGCCGCGACGTCGCCAAGCGCTTTGGCGGGATCGTCGCGGTGGAAGACGGGCAACTCGCCGTCTCGGGGCGCGGCGTGCATGCGCTGATCGGGCCCAACGGCGCCGGCAAGACGACGTTCTTCAACGTGATCTCGGGCATGTTCGCACCGGATGCCGGTTCAATCCGCCTCGGCGATCGTGAGCTCGCCGGTCTGGACCCGGATCGCGTCGCCGCTGCGGGGCTCGCGCGCTCGTTCCAGATCACCAATCTGTTTCCCGGCCTGACGGTGCGCGAGAATCTGCGGCTCGGCGTGCAGGCGCGCGACCCGCGGCGTTTCGATGCGTGGCGCGACGTCAAGCACCTCGCGGCGGTCGAGCGCGACACGCAGGAGTTGCTGGATTTCCTCGCGCTTGGGCCGATGGCGCAAGCGCCTGCCGAGAGTCTGTCCTATGGCGGCCAGCGGCTGGTCGATCTCGGCATCGCGCTCGCGGCCAAGCCGGGATTGCTGCTGCTCGATGAGCCGCTCGCGGGTCTCGCCGTCGCGCAGCGCGCGCGCGTCGCCGATCTCGTGAAGCGTCTGTCGCGATCCATCGGCGTCCTGCTCGTGGAGCACGACATCGATCGGGTGTTCGAACTCGCCGATCGCGTCACGGTCATGAACCAGGGACGCATCCTCATCGACGGGACTGTCGACGAGGTGCGCGAGGACCCGCGCGTGCGCGAGGTCTATATCGGCTCCGGCACCGCTGCGATCGCGGCGCGCGCGTTGGCCGGCGCGCGGCGCGCGGGCACGACGCTGCTGGATCTGACGGGCGTCAATGCGCTCTATGGCAAGAGCCATATCCTGCACGACATCTCGTTCGCGTTGCGCGAGCGATCGGTGCTCGCCGTGCTCGGGCGCAACGGTGCGGGCAAATCGACGTTGCTGAAGGCCATCGTCGGGATCGTGCCGCCGAAAGGCGACATCACGCTCGGTGACCACGTGATCTCCGGCCTGTCGCCCGAAGCGATCGCCCGGCTCGGCGTGGGCTTCGTGCCGCAGGGACGTCGGATGTTTCCCGGGCTTTCCGTGCGCGACAATCTCATGCTCGGCCGGCTGAAGCGCAATCAGGGCGGCGGCGGCTGGAGCGATGAGCGCGTATTCGAGTATTTCCCGCGCATTCGCGAGCC
>JANNTF010000591.1:0-1728 GCA_031403455.1 Alphaproteobacteria bacterium
AGTGGTCATCCCACTGCCAAACGACCGCGTGAAATGACTGATATATGAAAACGAAGAACCTGAAAAAACCCGCAACGACCCGCGGTCAAAGCGCACCGGCGACATCGCCACCGACTATCCGAAACATTCTGGCCACGACGGCGCGCACCGGCACCGGGTTCGACGTCCATCGCTTCGGTGCTGGTGATCGCGTCGTGCTCTGCGGCGTCGTGATCGCGCATGCCAACGGCCTCATCGGGCATTCGGATGCCGATGTCGGTCTGCACGCGCTCACCGACGCGATCCTCGGCGCGATCGGCGCCGGCGACATCGGCGATCACTTCCCGCCGAGCGATCCAATGTGGCGTGGCGCCGACAGCGCGCAATTCCTCGCCCATGCCGCGCACCTGGCGCGCGCGCGCGGTGGCGACATCGTCAACGTCGATGTCACGCTGCTGTGCGAGGCGCCGCGGATCCAACCGCATCGCCAGGCCATGCGCCTGCGATTGGGCGAGATCCTGCGCCTCGATCCGGCGCGCTGCTCGGTCAAGGCGACGACGACGGAAGGACTCGGCTTCGTCGGGCGACGAGAAGGCATCGCGGCGCAGGCCGTCGCGACCGTGCGCCATCCGGTGGCGTGACACGATGCGGCCGATCAAATTGCGGCCCGGCGCCTTGCCGCAGGGCGTCTCTCTCTTCCACCCTGCGACTCTCGTGGCCACCGGGTTCGGTGTCGGCCTGGCGCCGATGGCCAGCGGAACCTGGGGCTCTCTCGCTGCACTGCCATTGGGCTGGCTGATCCACGGCGCGTATGGCGTCGGTGGCCTGCTGATCGCGAGCGCTGTCGCGACACTCCTGGGCATCGTTGCGTCGCATTGGCTGGTGACACGCGGCGATGTCGGCGATCCGGGCTACATCGTGATCGACGAGATCGCGGCGCAATGGTTGACCCTCGCCTTCGTGCCGCAAGCCTGGTGGGCTTATGCGATCGCGTTCATTGCATTTCGCGTGGCAGACATCTTCAAACCCTTCCCCGCGAATTGGTGCGATGCGCATGTTCATGGTGGGCTCGGCGTGATGCTCGACGATCTCGTCGCGGGGATTTACGCCGGCATCGCGTCCTGGGCCGCTTGCCGCTTTCTTCCAATCGTCGAAATCCTGCATGTCATTGGACTCTGAAGCTGCTGCGGTGCTCGATGCCTGCCGCGCGCACCGCGTGAAGCTGGCTACGGCGGAATCCTGCACCGGCGGCATGATCGCCGCCGCCCTTACCGCGATCGCCGGTTCGTCCGAAATCGTCGAATGTGGCTTCGTCGTCTATTCCAACACGGCGAAGACCGATCTCCTCGGCGTACCGGCCGCGCTGATCGCCCGTGTCGGCGCCGTCAGCGAGGAGGTGGCCTGCGCGCTGGCGCACGGCGCGCTCGCGCGCAGCCCGGCGCAGCTGAGCATCGCCGTCACCGGCATCGCCGGCCCCGGCGGCGGCAGCTCGACCAAGCCGGTCGGTCTGGTCCACCTCGCCTGCGCGCGCCGTGACGTCCCGATCCTGCATCGCCGCAAAGTGTTTCCCGGCGACCGAAATTCAGTCCGCCTCGCGACAGTGTTCGAAGCCTTCGCGATGATCCACGCGCAGCTCGAACGCTGAGAGATGGAGAAGCCTGAGGCGGCGTGGCCGTGCACCACTCGCCGCGCGGGGACCAAATATGAATCACGCGATCAGATCACAGATCTGACGGTCTCATCGAAATT
>JANNTF010000592.1:0-1609 GCA_031403455.1 Alphaproteobacteria bacterium
GCATCGTAGGTGTAGGTCGTGACCTGCCCCAAGGCATTGGTCACGTTTTCAAGTGAACCGCAAGGGCAATAGCCGAAGCTCGTCACGTTTCCTAAGGCATTGGTGGTGGCCACCAGCCAGCCCATGTTGTTGTATCCGGAATAGGTCCAGTTTCCCAACCGATCCCTCACAGCCGTTCTATCGAGCCGGCTGTAAACGTTGGAAGTGTAGGTGCCGTCTGGATAGACGGTGCTGGTGATACGATTCAGAGCGTCGTATGTGTTGGTCGTGGCCAGTGCTTTGCGCCACGTCCACGCCGTGGCGACGATGTCGTCGATCGACGTAAATCGCGGCGCCCATCCGAGGTCACGGATGATCTTGCTCGAATTGGCGACCAGGGTCGGCGGATCGCCCGGACGCCGCGCCTCGATCTTGACAGGAAAATCCACGCCCGTGACGCGCTTCACGCAGTCCAGCACTTGCTTGACCGAGTAGCCGTGGCCATTGCCGAGATTGTAGTGACGGCTGCTCGCGTGGATCGCGTCGAGCACGCGCACATGCGCATCGGCGAGATCGCAGACATGCACGTAGTCGCGGATGCAGGTGCCGTCCGCGGTCGGGTAGTCGTCGCCGAAGATCTGCATGTGCGGGCGCATGCCGAGTGCGCAGTTGAGCGCGATCGGGATCAGATGTGTCTCGGGATCGTGGTCTTCGCCGATCGGGATCGTGGGATGTGCGCCGGCGGCGTTGAAGTAGCGCAGGCAGGCGTAGCGCAGACCATGGATCTTCTCGTACCAGGCGAGCACCCGCTCGATCAGGTATTTCGACTCGCCATAGGCGCTGCCCGGCGCGATGCGGACCTCCTCGTCGATCGGCACGCGCTCCGGTTCACCGAACAGCGCGCAGGTCGAGGACAGGACGAAGCGTTTCACGCCGTGGGCGATGGCCGCGTCCAGCAGATTGACGGCATTCTGGACGTTGTCGCCCAGATAGAGCGACGGCTTCTGCATCGACTCGCCGACCAGCGAATTCCCGGCGAAATGCAGGATCGCATCGAAGGACCGAGCGCTGAACACCGCTTGAATGGCACGCTTGTCGGCCAGGTCGCCGACGATCAGCCGCGCGGCCGGAACGACCGCTTCGCGGTGACCCTGCTGGAGATTGTCGAACACGGTGACGTCGTTGCCGAGTTCGACGAGGGCCGCCACGCAGTGGCTGCCGACATAGCCGGCGCCGCCGGTGACCAGGAGATTGGCAGGCATATCGACCTCGTTTGTCAGGACGCCGCCGCGACGGCGGCGACACGTTGACGGCCGCTACCCGACGCGCGGAGACGCCGTCCGAGCAGTTGCCGATAGAGTTCGAGATGCTGCTCCGCAGCCTCGATCGCTGTCACGGGCTTTCGGATGCGCGCGCGCAACTTGGACCAGAGCGCCGGCGTGCGTATCACCTCGACGAGGCGGTCGACGAGGCTCTCCGCGCTCGAGGCGCGGAAGTGCAGACCATCGACGTTGTGGCGGATCTTCTCGGCCATGCCGCCGATGTCGCTCGTGATGATCGGGCGACCGTGGAAGAAAGCTTCCTGGATGACGACCGGCGAATTCTCCCACCAGGTCGACGGCACGACGAC
>JANNTF010000593.1:0-5144 GCA_031403455.1 Alphaproteobacteria bacterium
AGAAGCGATAATAACATCCGCGTCGCGAAAATGATCGACCGGTCCCTCATGCTCAGCCGCTCTCAATGAGCGCCTGCCAGAGCGAAGCCTTGATCCCGCCAACCACAACATATTTAGGCGGCAGGTACGCCGCACCTCGAGAAAACACCATCCCAGCATGCAGTTTTCCGCCGCCTAGCGACTTGAGCGGACTGATGTGGATGGCGTAGCTTGGGAACCGCGTGGGAAGCCGTGCGATAGCGCCAAAATTTTTGTCTAAGCCCGATGTTCAACCCTGTTGGTCTCTAAGGTACTTGCAATGAAGCTTATCAAGCCAATCATTGATCTTCCGGAACGGAATCTGTGTGAGCTTGGCCGATTTACTTTAGCATTCTCAGCTCTTGAGACGATGCTTCGACGAGTGGTCGAGACAGCAAATTCTTGGACGCACTCCGAGATGATTCAGAAGACTGCGACCCAAGGTCTAAAAAATCTAATTAAGGGTCTTCGAGTGACCGTAGAAAATTGGAAGGATCCTGACCATCTGCGCACAACAGCAATAGTTCTTCTCGATCGGATCGATGCGATCAGACAGTGGCGGAACGACCATCTGCATGGAATTTCTTATGCTGTTGATGGCAATTTTTTTATCTATACACATCGAGCTGATGGCACCGAATCAGAGATTCCATTTCCATCAATCGAAGAGTTTAAAAATAAAATTGAAATGGCTCAAGCTCTATACACTGAACTACATAAACAGCGGCATGGAGCTGGCTGTTTCATCCCACCGCTGTCACGCCCGCTCGCTGCCTGCGCTTCTACGTCAGCGGCCGTATCAGGAAACCCGATGAAAGTATCGCCCCTTTAAGTAGTATCGGATTCGATCTGCCATTCTCTTCTCCGCAGATTGACACGCTGACCCCGATACCTCCTCGATCTGGATCGATTTCTTCCCGGAAGTGAAAATGGATCGCGCTAAATTTATTCAGCAACTCAAGACAGACGGAGCGCGACTTTCTGATCTCCGTAATGCTGATCTATCTGGCGTGGACTTAACCTTAATGGATCTCACTGACGCAGATTTCTACTGTGCTGATCTTAGGGGCGCCGATTTGAGTGGCACAATTCTTATTGGAGCAAACCTTGAAGGAGCAAAACTTCATGGCGCTAATCTTCGTGGAGCCGACCTGAGCGAAGCCAGTCTTCTCGGCGCAGTCTGCCGTGGTATCAATCTGACCGGGGCGCATTTGGGCGGCGCAAATTTGCAAGGAGCATTTCTGTCTGGGGGGATACTTCGAGCCACAGACCTTGATCAGGCTAACCTCAGAGGCGCCTACCTATTTGCAGCAGATCTCAGTGGATCAAGCCTTAAGGATGCTGATCTTACAAGCGCATTTCTTCGTGGCGCGAATCTAAGTGCGACAACTCTTTCCGGGGCGGATCTGTCCTACGCAATATTAATTGATGCGAATTTTCGTGGTGCATGGCTAGCGGGTTCGAAGTTTTATGGAGCTGATCTCAAAGGTGCTGACATCCGCGGCACCGTAGTTGACGAAACAAGTTTTTATGGCGCGCTCAACTCAAGCGAGATGCTCAGTAGTCAGTACGACCAAAAAGAAATCAAGAGAACTCGGCTGTTTCGTTGGTGGGGGTAGTTCACGAGGATACCGGGGTTAGCTCAGTATGTGATTTTCAAGCAGCGTGGCTACGAGAATGGTTGACGATCAGATGCGCGACGTCGATTTCGCCGTGATCGGCGGCGGGCTGGTGGGCGTTGCGATCGGCTGGGGCCTCGCGCGGCTCGGCAAGCGCGTGACGATCCTCGATGAGGGCGATGTCGCGTTTCGCGCGTTGCGCGGCAATTTCGCGCTGGTCTGGGTGCAGTCAAAAGGGTTGGGCATGCCGCGCTACGCGGCGTGGACGAAGCTCTCCTCGGATTCCTGGATGGGCCTCGCGGAGACTCTGAAGCAGGACACCGCGATCGACGTGCAGTTCAGGCGGCCGGGTGGGTTCAACCTGGCGCTCGACGAAGGCGAGCTCGAGCGGAAATCGCTCCACATCAAGCGCCTGCACAACCAGCCCAACATGGTGAGCTACGGTTACGAAGTGGTCGATCGCGCCCGGCTGCAGACGATGCTGCCGGAGATCGGGCCCGAGGTCGTCGGTGGAATCTATTGTCCGCTCGACGGCCACACCAATGCGTTGAAGCTGCTGCGCGCGCTGCATACCGGCTTCGCCGCGTTGGGCGGCGTCTATCGCCCGGCATGCACGGTCGAGCGCGTCGCGCCCGAGAGCGGCGCCTTCCAAATCGACCATGCCGGCGGCACCCTGATGGCGGGCCGCGTCATCCTCGCCGCCGGCAACGGCAATGCGCGACTCGCGCCGATGCTCGGGCTCAATGCGCAGGTGCGTCCACAGCGCGGCCAGATCGTCGTCACCGAACGGCTCAAGCCGTTCCTCCATCATCCGATCATGACGATCCGGCAGACCGACGAGGGCAGCGTGATGCTCGGCGACTCGCTGGAGGAGGCGGGCTTCGACGACACCGTGGGCACGGGCGTGATCTCGACGATCGCGGCGCGCGCGACACGGATATTCCCGCTGCTCGGTCGCGCCAATGTCGTGCGCAGCTGGGCGGCGCTGCGCGTGATGACGAAAGACGGGTTCCCGATCTACGACCAGTCGCGCGCCCATCCCGGCGCGTTCCTCACCACGTGCCATAGCGGCGTGACGCTGGCGGCCGCGCATGCGCTGCACCTCGCGCCGATGCTCGTCGCCGGCGTGTTGCCCGAGGATTTCGCGCCGTTCAGCGCCGGGAGATTCGATGTTCAAGCGGCTGCCTGAATCCGGCGCTGCGGCGCTCTCCATCACCGTGGATGGCGCGCGCGTCACCGCGCGGCCAGGCGACAGCGTCGCGGCGGCGCTGCTCGCGAGCGGACGCCTGACCTGTCGCATGAGCGCGGTGAGCGGCGCGCCGCGTGCGCCCTATTGCATGATGGGCGTGTGCTTCGAATGCCTGGTGACGATCGACGGCATGGGCAATCGCCAGGCCTGTCTGATCCGCGTCGCCGAGGGCATGCGCGTGGAGACGCAGGCCGGCGCGCGGGAGTTCGGGCGATGAGCGGCGTCACGCTGCAGCCGCGCTACGATGTCGCGGTGATCGGCGCGGGGCCGGCGGGTCTCGCGGCGGCGACGCGTAGCGCACAGCTCGGCCTGGCCACGATTCTGTTCGACGAGCAGATGATGCCGGGCGGCCAGATCTACCGCGCGGTCACGGAGTCGCCGATCGCGGACCGCGCGATGCTCGGGCGCGAGTACTGGCATGGTGAAACGCTCGTGCGCGACTTCGCGGCGAGCGGCGCCGCCTACGCGCCGGGTGCCACCGTGTGGAGTGTGGCGCGATCGCGCGAGATCGGCGTCTCGATCGGCGGGGTCGCGCAGCTGGTGACGGCCGAGCACATCATCCTCGCGACCGGCGCGCTCGAGCGGCCCTTCCCGATTCCCGGCTGGACATTGCCTGGCGTGATGAGCGCGGGCGCGGCGCAGATCCTGCTCAAATCATCGGGGCTGGTCGCCGAGGGCCGCGTGGTGCTCGCCGGAACCGGCCCGCTGCTGTGGCTGCTCGCCTGGCAATATCTCAAGGCCGGCAAGACGATCGACGCGATCCTCGACACCACGCCGCGCGGGAATTGGCGCGCGGCGCTCCTGCATCTGCCGGCGTTCCTCGCCTCGCGCTATCTCGCCAAAGGCCTGCGCCTGATGTTCGATGTGCGCCGCGCGGTGCGCGTGATCGGCAATGTCACCAGTCTGCGCGCCGAGGGCGAGGGCAAGCTCGCGCGCATCGCCTTCACGCGCGGCGGCACAGGCGAGGAGTCGCTGCCGGCCGATCTCCTGCTCCTGCATCAGGGAGTCGCGCCGAACGTCAATCTCGCGAATTCGATCGGCTGCGCGCATCGCTGGGACGCGGAGCAGCTGTGCTGGACTCCAGACATGGACGAGTGGTTCGCATCGAGCGTCGAGGGCATCTCGATCGCCGGCGATGGCGCCGGGATCGCTGGCGCCGAGGCGGCGGAACAGCGCGGACGCATCGCGGCGCTCGGCGCTGCGCTGCGGCTCGGGCGCATCCGTCCCGAACAGGCCGCGCAAGCGGTCGCGGCGCCGCGCTTCGATCTCGAGACCGCGTCGCGCGGGCGGCGATTCCTCGATCTGCTCTATCGCCCGGCGCCGCAATTCCGCGTGCCCCAGGGCGAGACGATCGTATGCCGCTGCGAGGAAGTGACCGCGGCACAGATCGTCGCGGCGGTGAAGCTCGGCTGCACGGGTCCGAACCAGCTCAAAGCCTTCCTGCGCTGCGGCATGGGTCCGTGCCAGGGGCGCCTCTGCGGGCTCACGGTCACCGAGCTCATCGCCGCGACGCGCCGCGTGCCGCCCGAGGCGGTCGGGTATTATCGCCTGCGCCCACCGGTCAAACCGATCACCCTCGCCGAACTCGCCGCCCTGCCCAAGAGCGAGGCCGATATGAAGGCCGTCCTCAGAGGGTGACGCCGCCGCTCAACCCATCTTCAGGATCGATCACCATGCTCACCTTCTTCTTCGCGCCAGGTTCGAGTTCGATGGCGGTGCATATCGCGCTGCACGAGATCGGCGCGGAATTCGAGAGCCGGCCGGTTTCGTTTGCGCGTCGCGCGCAGTTTGCGCCGGAGTATCTGGCGCTCAATCCCGAAGGCAAGGTCCCGACCTTGCTGATCGACGGGCGCCCGCTCACCGAAGTCGCGGCCATCCTGTTCTATCTCGCGAAACGCTTTCCCGAAGCGGCGCTATTGCCGGGCGACGACGCGGAGACCGAGGCGCAGGCGATTTCCTGGATGTCCTTCCTCGCCGCCACGATCCATCCCGCGCGCGGCCTCGGGCCCGAGCGCGCCGCCACGGCCTATGGGCTCGCCGATCGCCGGCTCGGCGACGCGATTTGGGCGCTCGGCCGCTACTCGATCGCCGACATCCATCTCTTCCGCCTGTATTGGCGCTTCGCCAACTCGCTCAAGCCCGCGCGCGGCAGCTTTCCCAATCTCGAGGCGCATTACGCGCGCATGATGCAGCGCCCGGCGGTGCAGCGGACCTGCGCGATCGAAGCGGCGATCGGCTATGAGCTGCCGGCCTGACCT
>JANNTF010000594.1:0-9935 GCA_031403455.1 Alphaproteobacteria bacterium
CCGCCGAGGAATTCATCCGGCGCTTTATGCGGCACGTGCTGCCCAAGGGCTTCGTCAAGGTCCGCGCCTCCTGCGCGAGGTGAAGGAGATGCTGCTCACGCGCACGGGCGGCAATCCATTGTTCATCGAGGAAAGCGTCCACGCTCTCATCGATCGTGGCGTGATCGCCCGTCAGGACGGTCGGCTCGCCTTGATCGAGCGCCTCGACAGCGTGCGCATCCCGCAGACGATCCAATCGATTCTCGCTGGTCGCATCGATCTTCTCGCGCCGCACGACAAGACTGCGCTGCAATGTGCCGCGGTCGCGGGCCCCACGTTTCTGATCGAGGTTCTGGCGGGCATGTTGGAGGCGGGGTCGGACTCCGTCGAATCGGCGCTGGAGCGGCTCATCGCTGCGGGATTTCTGGCCCGGCTCTCCGGCCGCGGCCATAGCGAGATCGTGTTCAAACATCCGCTGATCCATGAGATCGCCTATGGCGGCATGCTCAGGACGCAGCGACGCAGGCTTCACCGTCGTGCTCTGGCCGCCCTCGAAGCGCTCTACGCCGGCCGTGTGGGCGAGATCTCGCAAACGCTCGCCGAGCATGCGCGGCTGGGCGAGGTCTGGGAGCCTTGTGCGCGCTACCTGCGACAGGCGGCGCAGAACGCCTATGCGCGCTCGGCCAATGTCGAAGCGTCGCGACTCTATGAACAAGCGCTCGACGCCCTCGCATCCGCACCGACCAGCCGAGCCACGTTGGAGCTGCGCGTCGATCTTTGCCTCGACCTGCGCAACTCACTGCTGCTCATCGGCGAGATCGGCAAGATTCTTGCCTATCTCACCGAAGCCGAGAGCTTTGCCGCCGAGCTGGGCGATCTAAGGCGCGTCGCGCGACTCGAATCGTCGTTGAGCCACGCCTATTGGGTGACGGGCGACGCGCCGCGGGCGCTGCAGCATGCGGAACTGGCAGGCCAGCACGCCGAAGCGCTCGGCGACAGCCTGCTGGCCATTCCGGCGCATTACCACGTCGCACTGATCATGAAGGATCTCGGGCGCTTTCCCGAGGCGAGCCAGCGTCTGCAGGCGTTGATCGTCGGCTTGGGCGAGGACAGGCGCCATGAACGCTTCGGACTCAACGCGCCGCTCAGCGTTCTGGCCGGCAGCTATCTCACGCGTGCGCTCGCCGAGCTCGGTGCGTTTCCCGCCGCGTTCGCGCACGGCGCGCAGAGCTTGCAGATCGCCAACGAGCTGGATCTCGCCTTCGGTCGCGCGATGGCACAGCTCGGGCTCGGCTATGCGCATCTGATCAAGAACGAAGCGGCCGCGGCCGGACACCATCTCACGCAGGCAGCCGAGCGGTTCAAGGCGCTGAGCAACCGGACGATGGAGACGGTCGTGCTCGGATTCCTGGGCTGGGCGCACCTGCAAGCCGGCGACCATGCCGAGGCGCTTGAGCTGGTCGCCGAGTCGGTCCGGCGCGCCGATACGATGAGCCTGATGTCGCAGCAGCCGCTGCGTCTGGCGTTGCTCGGCGAATGTCGGCGCCTCAACGGCCAGCTCGCGGCTGCCCAGGCGACCTCAGGCGAAGCGATCCGCCTCGCGCGCCAACAGCGCGAGACCGGGTCCGAAGCCTATGCGCAGTGGTTCCGGGCGCTGGCCCTCATGGATGATCCGCGCGCGGCGCTTGTGCATGCGGTCATCGCGTTGCTGCGCGCCATCGTGCTGGCGCAACGCAGCGGCATGCGGCCGCTTGCCGCGACATGCCGCGTCGCGCTCGCCGAGATCTATCGGACGCTTGGGCGCGATGCGCGCGCGGCCGAGGAATCGCAAACGGCCGCCGAAGAATTTCGCCGCCTCGACATGCGGCCGCCGCTGCCGCGACTGCAGCTGCGCGCAGTTGGGGTGACGGCCGCAGGCTAGGCTGCGTTCCCTCTCACTTCTTGGGACGCGTCGGGTTCGATTTCGGCCTCGGATCGTAGATCTTCATCATCACGACCTCGTGGTCGGCGACGTTGACGAGATCATGCGCGAAGCCCTCGGGGCGATCGATCGTCTCGCCGGGCTGGAGGCGCAGCAATTCGATGAACTTGCCGTCTTTGTCCAGACGCACGCTACGTACGGGCGTACAGGCCACGAGCTTGTAGGGCCAGCTGCGGTGATGCAGGTGATAGCCGGTTCGTTCCCCAGGTCTCAAAGTGATCCGCTCGACGCGGATGTCGGATCTGAATGCCAGGGCTTCGACGCGTGGTTTCTTCTTGTTGGCCATGTTCCCCTCCGGAAAGACTACGAGCACCTCAGTTGAGCCCGTGTCCGGCGCAGCGTCAAACGATGCGGGCGGCGGTCGATTTCGGCGCCGATCCCACCATGTTCATCGTTGGATCACATTTGATTGCGTATGGTTACAGGGTCGATGGTGGTCCCGATGCCTGCGGAGTCCAGGATTGCGATGAGCACGCTTTTCTTCAGCGACCTGATGCAGACGATCGCCGATCGGGGACGGGCGGTTCTGGCGCGTGTCTGGACCGGGGCGACGCTCGCCACCCCCGACCTGGCGCCGCTGTGCGAGACGCTGTTGTCCGGCAAGGGCGAGGCCACGGGTGCAGTCCTGGCGCGTGAGATCCTCGATCGCTACGCGGGCTTGGATGCCGCCGGACGCGGTCGGTTTCTCGACATGCTCGGCGAGCGCTTCGGCCCCGATCCGCACGCGATCGATCGCGCGATCGACGCTTATCGCGCGGCGGCCGACGACGACACGCTGACGGCGCTGCATCGCGCCACGCAGTCGCGGCGACTGCAGCTGCTGCAGCGGCTCAACGCGGCGCCTGGTGGCACCTTGGATCTCGTTCGCCTGCGTGAGGATGTCTTCGCGCATCTGGCCCGCAATCGCCGCCTCGCGGTGGTGGACGATGATTTCGAGCAGCTGTTCTCCACCTGGTTCAATCGCGGGTTTCTCGTATTGCGCCAGATCGACTGGACGACGCCGGCGAATATCCTGGAGAAGATCATCCGCTACGAAGCGGTGCACGCGATCGACAGCTGGGACGATCTGCGCCGGCGCTTGGCGCCGCCGGATCGGCGCTGCTTCGCGTTCTTCCACCCCCAGATGGTCGACGAGCCGCTGATCTTCGTCGAGGTCGCGTTGACCAGCGAGAGTCCCGACGCCATCGACAGCCTGCTAACCGAAACACGCGATATCACCGATCCGGCGGCGGCGACGACGGCAGTGTTCTACTCGATCTCGAATTGCCAGCCGGGCCTGCGCGGCATCTCCTTCGGAAGTTTCCTGATCAAGCAGGTCGCCGAGGAACTGCGTCGCCAGCTGCCGGTACTGACGAATTTCGTGACATTGTCGCCGGTCCCCGGCTTCGCCGGCTGGCTCGCGCGCGAGCGCGCGGCGACGGCGTCGGTGTTCATCACCTGCGCCGCGCGCGAGGCGCTCGAGCTTCTCGACGAACCGGGTTGGCATGAGGATCCGGCTCGGGCCGAGCATCTGCGCGGGCCATTGCTGTCAATCGCCGCCGCCTATTTTCTGGCCGCTCGATCGACGACAGGGCGCGTGATCGATCCCGTTGCGCGCTTCCATCTTGGCAATGGCGCGCGGCTCGAACGGCTCAACTGGCTCGCGGATCCATCACCCAAGGGCCTCGCCCAGGCGCATGGGTTGATGGTCAATTATCTCTACGATCTCGACGACATCGAGGAAAACCACGAAGCCTTCAGCGATCGCGGTGTGATCGCGGCGGCGACCCAGATCCGTGGCCTTCAGCGCGGCGTGATCCAGGAGACGAGCACGACGGGCCGCGTCATCCCTTGGCCGCAGGCCCTCGTCCTGGCACTGCGTGATCGCTCGCGGCCGGCGGCGCGACCGTCTTCTTCTTGAAGCCGCAGAGATCGCGAACCCCGCAGTTCGGACACGCGGGTTGGCGCGCCTTGCAGGTATATCGGCCAAGTAGAATCAGCCAGTGATGCGCGTGGCGCTTGAACGCCGCGGGTGTGACCTTCTCGAGCTTGGCTTCGACGTGGTTGGGAGTCTTGCCCTTGGCGAGGCCGGTGCGATTGCCAACGCGGAAGATATGCGTGTCGACAGCGATCGTCGCTTCGCCGAACGCGACATTGAGCACCACACTGGCCGTCTTGCGCCCGACTCCCGGCAGCGCCTCCAAGGCCTCGCGGCTTCGCGGCACGTCGCCGCCATGGCGTTCGAGGAGCAGTGCACTGAGCGCGATCACGTTCTTGGCCTTGGTGTTGAACAGACCGATCGTCTTGATGAAACCGCGCAATCGCGCCTCGCCCAGGGCGACCATCTCGGCCGGAGTCTTGGCGGTCGCGAAGAGCGGTCCGGTGGCCTTGTTGACGCTCACATCGGTCGCTTGCGCCGAGAGCACGACGGCGACGAGCAGCTCGAAGGCACTGGCGTATTCGAGCTCCGTCTGCGGCGCCGGATTGGCGGTGGCGAGGCGGCGATAGAACTCGGTGACGGCATCTGGCTTCATGGCGTCGGTCTTAGCGAAGCGGCGAGCGGATCGGAAGACCGCTGACGCTTTCGGCCTTCCAGGCTAGGGTCGGCCGATGTCGTCCGCCCCGGCTGCCGGTCAGCCGCTCCTCGAACTGACGCTGACTCCGCATCGCAGCCTTTCCCATTCCGGTTTCGTGGCGCTGATGGCGGCGTTGGTGACGTTCAACTTCGTGGCCGGGATCGTGTTCCTGATGGTCGGCGCTTGGCCGGTGGTGGGCTTCCTCGGTCTCGACGTCTTGCTCGTCTGGCTGGCCTTCCGCATGAGCTATGCGCATGCGCGGCAATCCGAGCGGCTGGCGCTCTATCCCGACCGCTTGTCGATCTGGCGGCGCGACCATTGGGGGCGCGAGCAGGTCACGGAGCTGCAGCCCTATTGGCTTCGCGTCCGCGTCGTGCGTCATCAAGGCACGGTGGCGCGTCTGATGCTGTTGAGCCACGGCCGACGCCACGTCATCGGTCAGTTCCTGGCACCGGCCGAGCGCGAGCGTCTAGCGCTTCATCTCGACAACGTGCTCGCGGCGCTGCGCGACGGCCGTCCGCTCCCCGTTCCGCCGACCCATCCCACGCCGACCATTTCGGTGACGGCGTGAGCGCGCATCGGTCTCAGAGTCCGAGCACATCCTTCATCGAATAGAGACCGGGAGGACGCCCGGCCAGCCACAGTGCCGCGCGCACCGCTCCGGTGGCGTAGCCCGCGCGACTATGCGCCTTGTGGGTCAGTTCCAGCCGATCCGCGCCGCCACAGAACATGACGGTGTGATCGCCGACTTCGGAGCCGCCACGGGCGACCGAGAAGCCGATGGTGCCTTCCTTGCGTGCGCCCGTGTGCCCATCCCGGGCGCGCACGGCATGCGACGCGAAGTCGATCTTGCGCCCGCGCGCCGCGGCTTGTCCGAGTCCGAGTGCCGTGCCGGACGGCGCGTCGATTTTGTGCTTGTGGTGGATTTCGAAGATCTCGATGTCGTAATCGGGCCCGAGACTCGCCGCCACACGCTCGGTCAGCGCCATCAGCAGATTGACCGCCAGGCTCATGTTCGGCGCCTTGACGATGGGTGCACGCGTCGCCGCCTCCGCGATCGCGCGCTCCTGCTCGGCGCTGAAGCCGGTCGTCCCGATGACCAGCCCCTTGCCGGCGCTGGCGGCGAGTTTGGCATGCATCAGCGACGCCGCGGGCACGGTGAAGTCGATCACGACGGCGCAGCCGGCGAACAATGCCGCCGCATCGTCGCCAAGGCGCGTATTGGTCGGCCCGATACCGGCAAGCTCGCCAGGATCCTTGCCGAGCGCTGCATTGCCGGCCGACTCCGTGCCCGCCGCGAAGATGGCGCCGCGCGTGCCTGAGATCTCGCGCACGAGCATCTGTCCCATGCGGCCGGCCGCGCCGACCACGCCGATCCGTGTCGCCATTTCTCGTCCCTTCTCAGATGCTGAGCTTCTTGAAGATGCGTTCCGGGATGTTCCGGATGATCGTCATGATGCCCCACCAGAAGAACGGCACGTAGATCTCTTCCTTGCCCTTCTTGGCCGCGACGTAGCACGCAGCGGCGACCGCTTCCGGGCTGGCGACCAGGAACATGCCCGGCAAGCCCCAGGTCATCGCCGTGTCGACGAAGCCGGGCTTCACGGTGGTCACCGGCACGCCGGCCCGAAACAGTCGCGCGCGCAGCCCCTGCAGATAGGTCGCGAGCCCGGCTTTGGCGGCGCCGTAGACGTAGTTCTTGAGCCGCCCGCGATCGCCTGCGACCGAAGACAGCGCGACAATACGCCCGGTCTTGCGCCGCTCCAGCACCGGTGCGAGCGATTGCAGGATTGAGACAGCGCCGACGAAATTCGTGTCGAGGGTCGTCCAGGCGACAGCGAAATCGGCGTCGATATCTGTTTGGCTCGGCATCGCGCCGAACGCCAGGAACACGCTCAACGGCAGATCGCCGGCGATACCCGCCGCCTGCATCGCGACAGCGGGGTGACTGTGGTGATCACGCGCCTCGAACTGCAGCGTGTGGGCCGCGCCGGGACCGCGGATCGCGATATCCATTGCGCTATCGGCGAGATCGGCGGCGTCGCGCCCGGCGAGGATCACCATGTCGCCCGCGTGTGCCGCATGGCGGGCGAAGGCGCGCGCGATTGCGGAAGACGCGCCGAGCACGAGCCAGCATTCGCTCATGCGCGCCTCGCTGGCGTAAGGCCGAGACGCCGCGCCTGATCCGAGGTGAACCGCGTTCCCGGATCCACGCGCCCGAGCAGCGCGGTGAATTCCTCGTGGCGCGGGTACATCGCGCGAAAATCCTCGCGCGTGAGCAGTGCATCCTTCGCCAGATAGACCCGCCCACCGCGCTCGCGGGCCAGGCGGTTGAGGCCCGCGATCAGCTCTTCGACGCCGGGCTTGCGCGGGAAATCCAGCGCGAGCGTCACGCCACGCATCGGGAAGGACAGCATGCCTTGGCCCGCGCCGCCGAGTGTCTTGAGCACGGCCAGGAACGAGGCGCGGCCGGCGCTTGCGATCGTCTCCAGCATCTCGCGGACCGTGCGCGGTGCTTCGGCATCGGGGATGACGCATTGGAACTGGTAGAATCCGTTCTTGCCGTAGATGCGGTTCCAGTCATGAATGGCGTCGAGCGGATAGAGAAAGACATCGAGGCGTCTGGCACTCTCTCGGCCCGCCCGCGGGACTCGGGCACCATAGAGCCGGTTGAATGCGCGGATCGATAGTGGATTGAGCACGAAGCCCGGCAGGTCCAGCGGGATCTGGCGTCGCCTCGGCGGTGACGGAACGACCAGACCGGGCGTGAATTCTGCCGTCTCTAGAATGCCGCGGCCGAGGCTTGCGCCACCGGCCATCGCATCAACCCAGCCGACGGAAAAATTCGCCTGGGCGCGCGCGGCGAACAATCCTGCGAGATGCTCGTCGAGGTCGCGCACCGGGTGTTCACGCACACGGACGACTTCACTGGCGCCTGGCAGCAATGTGATCGCGATGCGGCGGATGAAGCCGGTCAAACCCATGCCACCGATCGTGGCTGCGAAGAGTGCCGGGTCGTCGTTTGGCGACACGCGCCGCGTCTGGCCGTCCGCGCAGAGCAGGTCGATCCACCGGATGTGATCGCCGAAACTGCCATGCCGATCGTGATTCTTGCCGTGGACATCTGCCGCGATCGCGCCGCCGAGCGTCGCGAAGGCCGTTCCGGGCGAGGCCGGCGGCATGAAGCCGCGCGGCACGAAGGTCGCGATCAGATCTCGGAACGTGACGCCTGGCTCGGCGACCAATTCGCCGGTGCCGGCATCGAAGCGCAGGATGCGATCGAGACGATGCGTGAGAATGGCGCCGCCGCCATCGTTCAGCGCCGCGTCGCCGTAGCTGCGTCCAGCGCCGCGCGCGATCACATCGGATCTTTCCGACGCCGCGGCGAAGGCAGCATCGATTTCGGCGCCGCGCTCGGGTCGCCAGGCTTCGAGCCGTGCGTGGCTGGACCGCCCCCAGCCGGTGAGCGTGGTTGCCTTCGCCCTCATCCGTAGATCAGAACGCCGAAGGCGAGTGCCCAACCGATCACGGTGACGATCAGAAACCGATCGGTGAGGACGATGTCGGTTGGTGACCCCGAGCGCTCCTCGACCAACGTGATCTGCAGGTAGCGCATCACGCCCGCAATGACGAATGTCGAGGTGAGCCAGAGATGCTCGGTCCTGAACCGTCGGATCGTCTCGATGTCGGTCGTGTACATGAGATAGCAAACGATCAGCGCCGCCAGCGTCACGGCGAGGCAGGTGTCGACAAAGCGCAGATTATATCCGGCCAGGCTCGCGCGATGCGTGCTCGTCATCGTCTTCACCAGATCGTCACGACGTTTGGCGAGCGCCATGAACAGGGCGAGCAGCCCGGTCGCCAGACTGATCCAGACGCTCGGCGAGACATCGATAACGCTCGCACCAGCGTCGATGCGCAGCACGAAACCCGCCGCCACGATCAGTACGTCGAGGATCGCCACATGCTTCAGCCAGATCGAATAGAGCAGATTAATCGCGAAGTAAGTGGCCGCGAACATAGCGAAGCGCGGCGTCAGGAGAAGGATCGAGAGCCCTGCGCTGGCAGTCAACAGACCGATCGCAAGGACGATGCCCTGACGCGGCGTGACTTCCCCCGATGCGAGGGGCCGGAGCTTCTTCTCCGGATGGAGCCGATCCCCTTCGCGATCGAAATAGTCGTTGATCACGTAGACGGCGCTCGAGAGCAGGCAGAAGACCATAACGGCAAATGCAACCGCGCGGGTGCTCGCCGCGTTCACCGCCCAGGGCGAAAAGAAGAGCGGCGCCACCACGAATGCGTTCTTCACCCACTGGCGTGGGCGCATGAGCCGGAAGATGGCCTTGGGGTGCATGAGATTTTGTTCTACGGGATCGTCGATACGCGTACAACGCGGACGTGCTGATCCCTCATCCCGCACATCCCGAGCGATTACTCTCGCAGGTCTTCCCAGAGCTCCTTGACCTTGGTGAAGAAGCCGGCGGACTCAGGACTCGTCTTTTCTGCAGTTCCCGCCTTCTCGAACTCGCGCAGCAATTCCTGCTGCCGTTTGGTGAGATTCACCGGTGTCTCGACGATGGCTTCGACGAAAAGATCACCGCGGGTCTGGCTGCGCAACGCGGACATGCCTTTGGCACGCAGGCGGAAGGCCTGCCCCGATTGGGTGCCTTGAGGAATGTTCACGCGCGCGCGGGTGCCATCGACCGATGGCACTTCGATGGAGCCACCGAGGGCCGCGGTAGTCAGCGGGATCGGCACACGCACATGAAGATCGGTCCCGTCACGCTTGAACAAGCGATGCGGCGCAACGGACAGGAAGATGTAGAGATCACCGGCCGGAGCGCCGCGTACGCCGGCCTCGCCTTCTCCCGCAAGTCGGATGCGCGTCCCGTCCTCGACACCGGCGGGGATGGAGACGTTCAGGGTCCGCTCGCGCTTCACGCGACCCTCGCCGCCACAGCCGCGGCAGGGCTTGTCGATCATCTGCCCGCGACCCACGCATGTCGGGCAGGTGCGCTCGACCGTGAAAAAACCCTGTTGGGCGCGCACCTTGCCCTGACCCCGACAGGTCGGACAGGGGACGGGTTTTGCGCCACGTTCGGCGCCGCTGCCGGTGCAGGTTTCGCAGACCGCTAAGCTGGCAATACGGACGGTCGATTGCTTGCCGCGAAATGCATCCTCGAGTGATATCTCAAGATTGTAGCGCAGATCAGCGCCACGTCCGGGTGCTGCCCCATGCCCACGACGTCCGCCGACGAACTCGCCGAACATCTCGTCGAAGATATCGGCGAAACCGCCGGATCCGAAATTGAACTCGAAGCCAGCTGGCCCACCGCCAGGGCGACCTGCACCAGCACCTTGTTCGAATGCGGCGTGACCGAAGCGGTCATAGGCGGAGCGCTTCTGCTCATCCTTGAGGA
>JANNTF010000595.1:0-1858 GCA_031403455.1 Alphaproteobacteria bacterium
CTCGCGCGAGATCGGCGCGATCTGGAGATAGGTCACGGCGCGACGATGCGCGGGGTAGCGCGCGAGCAACGCCTCGAAAGCGTCGAACCGCAGCGGCAGGCCCTTGCTGTAGTCGAGACGATCGACGCCGATCACGAGGCCGCGCCCGCCGAGACTCGTCGTCAGCTGCTGGTTCTGCCGCGTCCGCACCGCGCGCCCCGCCAGTCGCGCGAACCCATCGACATCGATCCCGATGGGGAAGCAGTCGATCCGCGGACAGGACGGCGACGTGGCGGAACCCATCGCCATCGCGGCCGTCAGCGCCTCGGCATCACCGCGCGTCTGAAGGCCGATCAGATCATAGGCGCGCAGCTGCCCGATCAACGCCTCGTGCTCGGGCAAGGTCGCGAAGACCTGCGGCGCGGGAAACGGTATGTGCAGAAAGAAGCCCAGGCGGTTGCGCACGCCGCGCGCACGCAAGGCCGTGGCCAGCGGCATGAAGTGATAGTCGTGGATCCAGACGACGTCGTCGGGTCGCAGCAGCCGCGCCAGCGCAGCCGCGAAGCGCTCGTTGACGCGGAGATAACCGGCCAGCGCGTCACGCTTGAAATCCATCAGGCCCAGCCGGTAGTGGAACAACGGCCACAGCGTCGCGTTCGCGTAGCCGAGGTAGAAATCATCGTGATCGCGGCCGTCGAGATCCAGCGTGGCGAAAGTGACGTCGCCGCTCTCGACGAGCGACGGCGTCTCAGAGGGCGCGTCGACGACCGCGCCGCTCCAGCCGAACCACACGCCGCCTTGTTGCCGGAGCGCATCGCGCAGCGCAACGGCCACGCCACCCGCACGCGCACCACGCTCATGTGGATCGGCGACGCGATTGGAGACGATCACGAGCCGCGCCAAAACGCCTCCTCCCAGCTCTTGCTGAGTCGCATGGCGGACACGACGAGCCCGGCCATCGAATAGGTCTGCGGAAAATTGCCCCAGAGCTCGCCGGTCTGCGGATGGATGTCCTCGGAAAGCAGGCCGACCGGGTTGCGACGATCGACGAGATCGACGAATAGCGCGCGCGCCTCGTCCTGGCGCCCGATCGCGCTCAGCGCATCCACGTACCAGAAGCTGCAGATCGTGAAGGCGGTCTCGGGCAGACCGAAATCATCCGCGGCTGCGTAGCGCAGCAGATAGGGGCCGCGCCGCAGATCTCGCCCGACCGCGTCGACCGTGGCGCGGAAGCGCGGATCGGCCGCCGAGACAAAGCCGATCTCATGGAGCTGCAGCAGACTCGCATCGAGGTCGTCGCCACCGAAGGACGCCACGAAACTCTGCCGCCGCTGGCTCCAGCCCTGTTCCAGGATCGTCTTTCGCAGGCTCTCCGCGCGCCGGCGCCAACTGGCCGCGCGCGTTTCGAGACCCAGGCGCTGCGCGATCTTGCCGAGCCGATCGCAGGCGGCCCAGCACATCGCTGCGGAATGAACATGCACGCGCGCACGGCCGCGATACTCCCAGAGCCCCGCATCCGACTCGAGCGCGACCTGGGCCGCGCGCTCGCCCAGCCGCTCCAGCCGCTCGAACAACGCGACATCGCCCATCTGCGGCAATCGCTGATCGAAGAAGGATTGGGCCGCGGCGAGTACGATGCTGCCATAGACGTCGTTCTGCTTCTGCAGCGCGGCCTGGTTGCCGATCCGCACCGGCCCCATGCCGCGATACCCGGCGAGCGACGGCACGATGCGCTCGGCGAGCGGGAGATCGGGCACGATGCCATAGACCGGTCGCAGATCGGCCTCGGGCATCGTGCCCGATCTCCCGCTCGACGAGCGCATCGTGCCGTCGCTCGCCGGGTAACGCGGCATGGGGCCGGTGCGGATCGGCAACCAGG
>JANNTF010000596.1:0-3243 GCA_031403455.1 Alphaproteobacteria bacterium
TTGATGCCGTAGGTGATGTCGAAGCCGCTATCGACGCGGGCGACGATCAACGCCTCCGAGGTCGCGCTGTACTCGCCGTTGTAGTAGCGAACCGGTGAAGCACCGGATATCGCGCCGACTGCGGTGCCGTCGAGATGAGCGACGATGTTGTCGTAGACCGCATCGCCCGAGGCCGCGGTGGTGTCGAGCGGCGATACGGCGGCGGCGCTCGACACATTCGCCAAGGGCGTCCCGGCGAGCGCCTCGGAACCCGGGTCCGCCATCGGCGGCGCATCGGCCATTCGACCCGCGAAGAGGTAGAAGCCGTCGAGCTGGGTATTCAGAAGATGCGTGACTTCCTGCAGCGCGGCGGACGCCTGTGCCCGCAGGGCCGCATTGCCCTGGGTGGGTGAGATATTGGCGGAGCTCATGACCGGGAAGGCGGCGTTGCGAACGCTGTTGGCGATGTCCTTCAATCGCTCGAAGACCGTCTGCGTCTGCTCCATGCGCGTCTTCGTGACGATGTTCGCCTGCTGGAACGCCTCCGTCGAGGATCGCGAGATGCGCAGACTCAGCGAGAGCCGCGCATCCTCGCGCAGTCCGCTGTAGTTCTGGCTCTTCTTGCCCGATGAGACCTGCCCCTGGAGCGTGTTGAACTCCGCTTGCGTCGCGGTGAGACGCATGCGCATGAACTCGTTCTGGGCGAAGGTTGCGACATTGTTGATCATCTCTCAGCTCTCCGTCAGCCCGCTGTGCGCAGCAATTCGTCGAACATCTCGCGCACGGCTTGCAGGACCCGTGCGGACGAGGCGTATGAGTTCTGGATCTCGATCATCAGCGCGAGTTCGCGGTCGACGTTGACACCGCTATCCGACTTGAATCTATTTTCGATCTGTCCGGTGAGGGCGTCCTGCGATTTCAGAGAGTCGCTGGCGACTGCCCTTTCGCCTGCCTGGGTGGCGATCAGCGCGCCGGCATATCCGGTCAGGGTCGCGCCTGGGCCAAGCCCCGCGGCCGAGCTGAACGGCTGCACGCGCTCGAAGGCGTCGACGACAGCGCGGGGCACCGTGTTGTCCTGGGATACGGTGTTGATGCTGGCCACCGAGGTGCCGTCGCGCATCCGCCACGGCGCCGCCACGATGTCCGCATTCACGGCTATCCGGCTGGACAACCCGACCGATGCGGCTGACGGCGCCGCCGCGAAAATCGCTTTCGTGCCGCTCGGGACGTCGGCGTCGATCCCCACGCTGCCGCCCGTGGCGGGCTGGAACGATATCGTGGTGCCGGCGATGCCGGTGATGGTGTAGGTCGTGCCATGATTGCCGAAGCGCAGCTGCATGCCCGTGCTCAGGCCGGCGGCGCTGGAGACGTCGAAGGACGTCGCGCCCGTACTGGCGGACGCCGTGGCCGTGTTGCCGGTGACCACGGTCTCGACCGCGGCATAGTCGTAGAGATCGAGATCGGCGAGGGCGAAGTTCTGCGCGACGCGTGCGGAGAGCTCGTCGAGCTGGGACTGGGCGTTGGTCATGAGGCTGTCGCGGACATCGAACAGGCCGCGCAGCCGACCGCCGTGGATCTCCGCGGTGATGTCGGTTCCACCCAGTTCGATGCCGCCGAGCGTTGCGCTCGCATAGGTCATGGACGCATTCATCGTCGAGCTGGGGTTAAAACTTAGTTCACTGGGCGTGCCGTCGAGGAGCTGTCGGCCGGCGGCGGTCAGGATCCAAACCTCGCCCGTGTGGCGTTCGAACAGCGTCACATCGATGTTCTTCGACAGCACGCCGAGATGCACATCGCGCTTGTCCTCGAGATCGGCCGTGGACTGGCCGAGACCCTTGGCTTGGACGATCAGCCGATTGAGATCGTCGATCTGCTGCAGCGTGCTGTTGATCGTGGTGACGGTCACGGCGATCATTTGATCGGCGTCGAGGCGCAGGCCCTGGATGGTCGACGACAGGCTGTTGACCGAGTCCGAGTAGCCGCGCGCCGCGGCGAGCGCGCTCTGCTGATGCGTGCCGGAATCCGGTTGCGCCACCAGCGTGCGAAATGCGTTGCCCAGATCGCCGAGTTGACCGGCGACCGAACTCTCGTCTCCGGGGCTGCCGAATGCGAGCTCGAGCCGGCCGAGGAACTCCTCGCGCGCACGCAAGGATTCGCCGATGCCCTGGCCGCGTCGGATCTCACGCTGCAGGCTCTTGTTGACCTGGCGTTCGACCTCGCCGGTCGATACGCCCTGGCCCTGGGATCCGACGATGCGCGATTCCAGGTTGACGGATTTTCGCGTGTAGCCGTCCGTCGCCGCGTTCGCGACGTTGCGCGACACGATGTCGAGTCCGACCTGGGCCGCGCGCATGCCACTGGTGGCCGAGAGCATTACCGAGGTGAGGCTGGATAGGGTCATGTTCGTCTCTCGTGGCGGGAGGTCTTCAGCCGCTCAGAGCTGACGATTGAGAGCGACCGACATGCCGGCCGCGGCGCGCCTGCCACCCGTGGCGACGCTCAGTCCCTTGGGCCCATACCCCTGCGGCTTGGGCCGCTGCATTTCAGCGGCTTCGACGATCGCGCGCAGCACGCGCTCGTTGGCTTCGCGCGCCACCGACAGCGCCTGCTCGTTTTCGCGTGCCGCGATCTCGAAGCTGTCGATCACCTCGCGCAACTCCGCCTGGACGGCTGTCGTGATGGCCTTCAGCGTCTCCGGATCCTTGCGGAAGCGAGCAGCCATGGTGCTGTAACTCTCGCTCAGACTCGCCTTTTCGGCGGCCAGCTCCTCGACCCGCCCCAGCGTGAAGCTGCGCAGAGCCGTGGTCTCCTCGCGCAGGAGGACGATGAGCTTTCCGGCGATCGAGATGAGATCACGTATCTTGGGCATCGGGACGGCGGCGATCTGGGGGGCGGGGCTAGCCATTGGGTTTCTCCTGGAGGCGCAGAATTTCACGAGCGACTTGTTGCGCGATGCCGATACCGCCGCGTCGCGAGACGGCTTGCGCGTAGGCGTCGACCTGGAACGAGCGGAACATCTCTTCGCCCTTGCCGCCGCCGAGTGGACCCGTGCTGGCGATTCCCGCGAACATCGGCGCCAGCATTTGCGACAGGAACATCTGCTCGAACTGGCGTCCCACGCGCATGGCGTCGTCAGGTGTCGCGATCGGGGCAAGCGCCGCGCGCGGAGTCATGCGTGTCTCGAAGGTGGCGTTGGGCTGCTTTGTCGCGTTGGCGAGAGGGCTCATCACATCACCTCCACTTCGGCCTGCAACGCGCCGGCGG
>JANNTF010000597.1:0-10887 GCA_031403455.1 Alphaproteobacteria bacterium
CGATCTGCATCTCCTCGCGCAATGCGCGGTCGAGCGCGCCCAGCGGCTCGTCGAGCAGCACCAGCCGCGGCTCGAAGACCAGCGCGCGGGCCAGCGCCACGCGCTGCTGCTGGCCGCCCGAAAGCTGCGCCGGCAGCCGCGCGGCGAGATCGAGACGCGCGTGGCGCGCATGCTCGAGATGGTCCGGCTGCCCGGCTTCGGCGCGCGCATGCCCGCCCAGCTCTCGGGCGGTCAGCAGCAGCGCGTCGCGCTGGCGCGCGCGGCATCGTACGACCCGCCGCTGCTGCTGATGGACGAGCCGCTCGGCGCGCTCGACAAGAATCTCCGCGAGGAGATGCAGTACGAGATCAAGCAATTCCACCACGCCATCGGCGCGACGATCCTCTACGTGACGCATGACCAGGACGAGGCGGCGTCGATGTCGGACCGCATCGCGATCGTCAACCAGGCGCGCATCGCCCAGATCGGCTCGGCGCGCGAGCTCTACGAGCGGCCGCGCAGCGCCTTCGTCGCCAGCTTTCTCGGCGAGGCCAATCTGTTCGAGATCGCGCGCGCGACACGGCTGGATGCGGCGATGATGCGGGTCGAGGCGAAAGGTGGCTTCGCCTTCACCGTTGCGGCCGTCGACGGGGTCGATCCGGCCGCCTCCGCCTTGGTCGCCTGCGTTCGACCCGAGGCGATCCGCATCGGCGCGGGCGACGAGGCGAATTCGCTGCGCGGCCGCATCGTCGACGTCGTCTACACTGCCGGCACGATGCACTACCGCGCCGAAATCGGGCCGGGGCACGTGGTCGGCGTGCGGCTGCCGGCGGTGCGGCAGGGCCAGGGCTTCGCTGTCGGCGCCGAAATCCGGCTCGGCTGGAACGCCGCTGATATGATTCTCATTCCACGGGACTGACTCGAAAGAAGGACACGAGCCATGCAGATTCTCGCCGACAGAGTGGCGCTGATCACCGGCGCTGGAGACGGGATGGGGCGTGCGCACGCGATCCTCATGGCCGAGCGCGGCGCCGACATCGCGATCGTCGACGTCAACGCCAAGGGCGCGGAAGAGACCGCCGCGTCGGTGCGCAAGCTCGGACGGCGCGCCGTGGCGATCACCGCCGACGTGTCGAAGACCGGCGCGATTCCCGACATCGTCGCGGATATCAACCGCGAACTCGGCCGCGTCGACATCCTGGTCAACAACGCCGGCTTCGGGCAGCGCGTGACGACGCCCGAGATCGACGAGGAGTCCTTCGACCGCATGATGGGCGTGCACGTGAAGGGCTCGTTCTTTTTCACCCGCGCGGTCATCCCCGGCATGAAGGAGAGACGGCGCGGCAAGATCATCAACATCTCGTCGATCTGGGGTATGACCGGCGCGCCGGTCGCGCCGCATTACTGCGCGGCGAAGGCGGCGCTGCTCGGCCTCACCAAGGCCTGGGCGAAGGAATTCGCGCCGTTCAACATCCACGTCAACGCGATCTCGCCCGGTGGCGTGCGCTCCGGCGGCCCCGTCAAGCTCGACAACCCCGAACTCCTCAAGGAGAAGGAGGCGCGCGTGCCGCTCAAGCGCTACTGCGACCCGCGCGAGATCGCCTACGCGGTCGCCTTCCTCGCCTCGTCGGAATCCGATTTCATCACCGGCCAGATGATCAGCCCCAATGGCGGCGAAGTGATCGTCGGATACTGAACACGTCGGTTATTGAGCATTGGCAACCAGGAGCACGGCTCATGCATTTCGGCCTCTTCAACCTGATGACGCAGCGCGAGCGCGGCGCCGATCCCAAGCGCATTTTCGCCGAGATGGTGGAACAGGTGCGTCTCGCCGATCAGGGCGGCTTCGACGTCGCGTGGTTCGCCGAGCACCATTTCTCGAATTACTGCCTCTGCCCGTCGCCGACGGCGATGGCGATCCATCTCGCCGGCGTGACCAAGACGATCCGGCTCGGGCCGGCGGTCGTCGTCGTGCCGCTGCACCATCCGCTGCGCATGATGGAGGAGCTGGCGATGCTCGACGCGCTCAGCGACGGGCGCGCGGTGATCGGGCTGGGCAGCGGCTACCAGCAATACGAGTTCAGCAAGTTCGGCGTCGATATCGCCAAGGGGCGCGACATCTTTCTCGAGACTCTCGACCTGCTCGAGCAGTACCTCGCCACCGGCGCGGTCGATTATGCGGGCAAGCATATCGCGGTGCCGCAGACAAATTTCAGCCTGCGCATGACCCAGGCGCGGCCGCCGATCTATGTCGCGGGGCTGGGCAATGATCCCGAGACGCAAGCGCGCATCGCGCGTCACGGCTATGTGCCGATCTTCACGACGGGATGGAGTACGCTCGAGCAGGTGCGCGTCGTGCGCGATAAGGTCGCGGCGTCCTTCGCGACCGCAGGCGGCGATCCCGACCGCGCGCCCTACGCCTATCAGCGTTACATCTGCGTCACCGATGATCGCGACGAAGCGCGCCGCGCGGTCGAGGGCGCCCGTTACATCCGTCGCATCGCGATGGCGATGCGCGGCCGCTACGCCGAGCTCGACGGCGCCTATCTCAAGGAGATCCCGGCGCCGGACGAACCCGATCTCGATACGCTGGTGGAGCGCATGCTGGTCGGCTCGCCCGCCAAGATCGCCGAGCGGCTGATCGCGGAGTTCGAGATCCTCAAGCCGACGCATGTCAGCTGCTTCATGGGCATCGCCGGCCTGCCGCATGCGCGCGTGATGAAGTCGATGGAGCGCTTCGTCGCCGAGGTCGTGCCGCAGGTCGCGCGCCATTTCGGCGGCCTCGACCGCGTCGGCGCCGCAGAGCCGCGCGGCAAACTCGAAGCGGCGGCTTATGCATAACAAAAATCGATCCAGCGTCGATTTTCCGTGGACTCACCGCCCCGGCGATCTCGCCTTCGCGAGATCGCCTGTCCCTCCTCATTCGAGGAGGGACGACGAGCACAGGCAGGCAGTTCGCGCGGGAGATAGATGTGTGCATCCCCTAGCTCGAGTCGAGGAGGGACGACGAACGCAGCTCTGGAGATATTTTTGTTCCGCGTCAGTCCGGGTCCCAGCCCTTGCGCTCGTTGCGGAACAGCGTGTCCGCCTGCCGCGTCATCGGATTGGCCGCGAAGCCGGCGAAGCTGCCTTCGGTGATGATCTTCTCCGCGGCGGTCATGAAGCCGGCCCAGGCCGCGCGGGCGAGCGCGCCGCCGACGGAGATCCGCCGCACGCCGAGCTGCGCCAACTCGGCCACGCTGTGCCCGAGATCGCCGAACATCAGCATGTTGACCGGCTTGCCGCCGGCCACCGCCATGACCGCGCCGATCTGCGCACGCGTGCGCAGGCCTGGCGCATAGAGCACATCCGCGCCGGCGGCCGCGAACGCCACCAGCCGCTTGCACACATCGTCGAGCGCGCCGGCGCCGGTGACGAGCACGCCCTCCGCGCGCGCGGTCAGCACCGCGCCCGAGGCCGCGCGGTCGATCGCGCGCCGCGCCGCGGCGACTCGCGCGACCGCGAGATCGAAAGCGTAGAGCGGCTCGCTCGCGCGCCCCGTCGCATCCTCGATCGACAGCCCGGCAACGCCGGTCGCGAGGCAGCGCGTCACGTTCGCCGCGACGTCGTCGGGCGCATCGGCATAGCCATTCTCGAAATCGGCGTTGACCGGGATATCCGGCACGCAAGCGACGAGTTCCGCGATATGGGCGAGCATCGTGTCGAGCGGCACGTCCTGGTCGGCGCGGCCGCGCGATAGGGCGAAGCCGGCCGACGTGGTCGCCAGCGCCTTGAAGCCCAGGCCGCGCAGCCAGCGCGCGGACCCGATATCCCAGGGATTGGGAATCACGAAGCAACCCTGCGCATGCAGGCTGCGAAAGGCCTCGATCCGTCGGGTCGCGTTCATGTCGTCGTCTCCTGTTCGGATACGCGTGAGCATGCGGCCTCCAACCGTCGAATGCCATGCTCGCACGCTTGCGTCTGCAGCGCCGCCCGTGCGAGCGTTTTCGATCGGGGTTGCGCGCCACGCGCTGCAAAGGGGGAAACCAGACATGATGAAGTCGAACTTGTTGTCGCGGCGCTCGATGCTCGGTAGGACAGCTGCCATCGGCGCGCTCGCCAGCGTGGACCCAGCCCGCGCGCAGGCGCGCAAGACGGTGCTGGTCATCGGCTTGGACATCGGCGATGGACGCAACTACGACCCGGCGCGCTCGGCCGATCTGACGCCGCCGCTGACCATGGGCGCGGTGAGCGAGACGCTGGTGACGCTTTCGACCGACGACCTCGTCAACGTCAAGCCGGCGCTGGCCACCAGCTGGACGCTGGTCAACAACGGCGCCGCCTGGCGCTTCGCGCTGCGTCCCGGCGTCAAGTTCTGGAACGGCGATGGGATGACGGCCGAGGACGTGAAGTTCTCGTTGGACCGCCTGATCAACATCAAGGATCAGCCGGCCTCCTACGCCGCCAATATGGGCGCGGTGAGCATCGTCGATCCGATGACGGTCGAGATCGCGATGAAGAACCCGAAAGAGCCGCTGCTGCTCGACCTGACGGCGCCGTCCTTCGCGATCTACTCGGCCAAGCTCGCCATGGCGAACGGCGCGGTCTCGACTCCCGGCGCCGATCAGGCGGACAAGGCGACGCCGTGGTTCAACAACAACTCCGCCGGGTCGGGCCCCTACCGCATGGTCGGCTGGGAGCGGAATGTCAGCGTGACGCTGCAGCGCAATCCGACTTACTGGGGCGGTGCGGTGCCCTTCGAGCGCGTGGTGATCCGCCACATCGCCGATGGCGCCGCGCAGCTCCTGGCCGTGCGCCGCGGCGACATCGACATCGCGATGAATCTCTCGGCCGAGCAGCTCGACAGCCTGAAGGGCAACGCCGACGTCGCCACCATCCAGGGCCCGTCGACCGACACGCTCTATTTCATGATGACCAGCAATCCCGAGATGAATCCGGCGCTGGCCAAGCGCGAGGCGCGCCATGCGGTGGCGCACGCCATCGACTATGACGGTCTGATCAAGGGTCTCGTCGGCGGCTTCGCCGATCGTCCGCCGTCCTTCCTGCCCGGCGGCATCGCCGGCACCACGCTCGAGCAGACCAGGGAGTTCGGCTTCAAGGAGGATCTGGCGAAGGCGAGGGCGATGTTGGTCGCCGCCGGCGTGCCGAACGGCTTCGAGTTCGAGATGATCTTTCCGAGCGCCGCCTATTTCAGCACCTCCTACGCGCTGATGGCGCAGAAGATCCAGGCGGACGTGGCGCGCGTTGGCATCAAGATCAATCTGAAGCCGATGGACAACGTCAATTGGCGCGCGCAGTTCAACGGCGCCAAGTCGCAGGCGACCATCGCGCCTTGGACGTCGCCCTCGCCCAATCCGTATCTCTGGACCGGCGCGTCGGTGCAGCGTGTCGCCAAGCGCATGGGCTGGGAGCCGTCGGCTGAGATCAACGAGCTGGTGTCGCAGGGTGCGGCCGAAGTCGACGTCGCCAAGCAGGCGGTGATCTACAAGCGCTACCAGCAGATCCTGATCGAGAACGCCAACTACGTGACGCTGATGCAGCCGATCTATCGCGTCGCCGCGCACAAGAACGTCGCCAACGTGAAGCTGACCGCGAATGTCTGGAAGATGGAATTGGCGCAGATCCGGCCGGCTGGGTGAGAACCTAAAATCGATCCAGCGTGCATTTTCTCGCGGGATTCGACGCTGGATCGAATTTGCTCGGGTCTTGGCTGTGAGGGCTTGGGCGTAGCGGGCGAGGGAGCGGTTGTATCTCGGCAGGTATTCCGAGAGAGCGGCGAGGCTGACCGCCACCGCTTCCCGCTCGCGGCCGAGATCCACGAGCGCAAGGGCGAGGAAGGCGCGGACGGCACCGTCGAGTTCGTCGCTGACGGCGTGAAGCTCGGCGGTCAGCAGCTGCGCGGCGCGCTCGGGGTCGCCCAGGTTTCGCACCGAGCTGGCCATTTGAATCGTCGCCCTGCGCCGATCCGCGCTCGAATAGGCCGATGGCGCTGCCGGGCGGCAGCTCGGCAACCAGCATGTCGAGCTGGGCGACGAAGGCGTCGGGTTCATGCGCGTCGACCGCGCGCCACAAATCCGCGATCCGCTTGTCCCAATCCTCGTCGGCGCCATGCATCGACGGAGTGTAGTACAACGCTCGCAGGGATATTGGAGTGAGAGTGGGGTCGGCATCTCTGATGTGATGTGGACGCCCATTCTCTGTTTTCTTTTCCTGCCAGGGGAGACGCCGTTCTGACCGACTCTCGAAACGCGCCGACAGGTTCGGGGTGGCGGCGTCTCGTCGCCGTGGCGTCGGCGCCGGGTTATCGCTGGTACCTGCTCGGCCAGGTCGCCGACACGCTCGGCGTCTGGATGCAGCGCCTGGCGATCGGCTGGCTGGTGTGGGAGCTCACCCATTCCGCGGGATGGCTCGGCGTCATCACCTTCCTCAAATACGCGCCGACGATCGTGCTCGGCCTGATCGGCGGCTGGCTCGCCGACCGTTTCGCGCGCGGCTACATCGTCATCGCGGTGCAGGCCTTGGCCGTGGCCAAGACCGGTGTGATCGCGCTCTTGCTGAGTTTCGACGCGCTCAATCTGCCGATTCTGCTGGTGCTCGAGACGATGATCGGCATCGGCATCGCGCTGTCGCAGGCCGCGTCGCGCACCATCGTCGTCGAGCTGGTGCCGAGCGCGCAATTGCCGCCGGCGATCGCGCTCGGCTCGATCGTGTTCAACATGTCGGCGCTGATCGGGCCGGCGATCGCCGGCATGGTGATGGTCGTGCTCGACGTCATCGCCTGCTTCTGGATCATCACCGCGTTGTTCGCCGCCAATCTCGTGGCCTATCTCTGCATCGTGCGCCGCATCGCCGGCGCGGCGCAGGATTCGGGCGAGCCGATGCTGCGCGCGATCTCCTCGGCGCTGCGCTATGCGATCGGCCATGACGGGATCGGCCCGCTGCTCGCGCTGCATCTCGCCTTTACGCTGTGCGTGCGCCCGCTGATCGAGTTGCTGCCGGCCTTCGCCGGCGGCGTGCTGGGCGGCGGCATCGGCTCGGTGACATTGCTGACCAGCGCGGTGGGCGTCGGCGCGACCGCGGCCGGAATCTATCTCGGCAGTCGCCGGCCGGGCTTCGGCCTCTGCCGTGTGGTCGTTCACGCGATGCTCGGTCTCGGTCTCGTGCTGCTCGCCTTCGCCGCGGCGCCGACGCTGTGGATCGCGACGCCGTTCGCGGTTCTGGTCGGCGTCGGCATGACGATCCGCGGCGCCGGCATCGAAACCCTCGTGCAGCTCGCGTCCTCGGATCATCTCCGCGGCCGCGTCCTCAGTTTCTACGGCTTGCTGCTCAATGGCGGCGCGGCCTGCGGCGGCGTGATCATGGGGCTGCTCGCCGACGCGATCGGCCTGCGGCTCGCCATCATCGTGATGACGCTTGCCGCGCTCGGCGTCTGGGCCTGGATCTATCCGCGCCGCGCGCGCATGGCCGCGGCGCTCGAGTCCCAGGGCTGATCGGCTTGCCCGCCGGTCACAGCATCACGGTGCGCCCGGACTCGGACGCGTCGCGTACGGCGTCCAGCACCTGCTGACAGCGCAGCCCGTCCGTGAAGTTCGGCGCCGGCGAGATTCCCTGCTCGATGCCGCGC
This sequence comes from Alphaproteobacteria bacterium, assembly GCA_031403455.1. Lineage (GTDB taxonomy): Bacteria > Pseudomonadota > Alphaproteobacteria > CACIAM-22H2 > CACIAM-22H2 > CAIOSQ01. Next base: position 7,604 of record JANNTF010000597.1, read on the forward strand.
GTGAAGTCGCGCACCAGCAGCCGGAACGCCATCAGACGATGATCGCGCGCATCGGTGAACGGCGTGTACTGCGCCGGCGTTGCGAGCGCCGCGAGCGGTGCGCCGTTGCGGCTGGCGATGACGACGCCGTCCTCCAGGGGATTGGGACCGGGTTGCTCGGCAAGCAAGCTGCCTTGATCGCCCATCACCGCGATGCGCGCCCCGCGCGTGGGCGTGGCGGCGAAGGACGCGACCATCGTCGCCATGCCGCCGTTCGCGAAGCTCAGCGTGAACGAGAACATGTCGTCCGTTTCGGCCGCGACCTTGCGGCCGGTGGCGATGTCCACGAGATCGGGCCGCAGCGTGGCGAGCCGCCCCGACACCGACGCCACCTCGCCGAACCAATGCCGGAGGCCATCGATGTAATGCGAACCGAGCGCGCCGAGCAGGCCGCCGCCTTCGGCCTTGAAAGCGTTCCAGGTGAGCGGACGCGGCGCCTGCGTCACGTAGCGATCGACGATCAGCTCCATCGTGCAGAGCTGGAACCTACCGATGTAATTCTCCGCGAGCAGTTGTTTGATGAACGCCCGCTGCGGCGTGTGGCGAAATTCATGGGCGACCATCGCGGTGCGGCCGGATTTCTCCGCCGCGTCGCGCATGTCGCTGGCCTGGCGCGCATCGAGCGCGAACGGTTTTTCGCAGAGCACATGCTTGCCCGCCGCGATCGCCGCGATCGCCCAGGCGTGGTGCATGCCGGGTGGCGCGGTGATCGCGACGGCGTCGAGATCGTCGCGATGAATCAGCTCCATGGCGTCGGTGTGGACGTCCGCGATCCCCGCTTCATCCGCGATCTTGCGTGCCTTCTCGCGACTGCGGCTGCAGATCGCCGCGACATCCCAGCCTTCCGAACGGAACCCCGGAGCATGGACCAGCGCGCCGAAGCCGACGCCGATGATGCCGATTCTGCGTTTCGTCGAGGGCATGTCTGTCTCCGCGGTTGGGGTCGACGGGATGGTGTCTAACTCTCCTTTGGGGAATAGGACGCTGGATCGAATTTGAAAAGCGGTTCTGGGTTCCAAATTCGGAACCCGGACCCGGTTATTGGATCTCGCGGCTTGACCATTGCGGCGTTTGGTCCGCAATCTCGCCGCGGGAAAACAGGATCGAGCGGCGCGATGCGCCTCGACCGATGGGGGAAATGCGAATGGCCGAGTTCTCGGGCTTGGGAATGCATCTGGGCAATCTGTCGCGGCTGTCGAAGGCGAAGTCGCGTTCGATCAGTCCGGAGAGTTTCACCGGTGAGATCGGCAAGGGCGGCATGGCGACCGAGGGCACCGGCGCGCATCGCGCGCGCGGCCTCGGGCAGGGCTGGAAGATCTCGCCGTCGATCCGCATCCAGCCCGGCGAAGTGCGGGTGCTGGCCGACATCAAGGGGCCCGGCGCCATCCAGCAGATGTGGATGACGAACATGCATGGGCGCTGGCGCAATCTGATCCTGCGCATCCACTGGGACGGCCAGAAGCATCCGTCCGTGGAATGTCCCCTCGGCGATTTCTTCGCCAATGGCTGGGAACGCTATGCGCATGTGAACTCGCTGGCGGTCTGCGTGAATCCCGGCCGCGCATTCAACTGCTACTGGGAGATGCCGTTTCGCAAACGCGCCATCGTCACGCTGGAGAATCGCGACGACGAGGACATCATCCTCTACTACCAGATCAACTACACGCTCACGCCCGTGCCGGCGGACTGCGCCTATTTCCACGCGCAGTTCCGCCGCACCAATCCGGTGCCGTTCAAGGAGGACTACACCATCCTCGACGGCGTCCAGGGCCGCGGTCATTTCGTCGGCACCTACATGGCCTGGGGTGTGAACAACGCCGGCTGGTGGGGCGAGGGCGAGATCAAATTCTTCATGGACAGCGATACGAAGTTTCCGACCATCTGCGGCACCGGCACCGAGGATTATTTCTGCGGCTCCTATGATTTCGACATCGGCGTCAACGAGCCGCAGGATTATCCGCGCGCCTATACCGAATTCTCGACCGCCTATGCGGGGTTGCCGCAGGTGATCCGACCGGACGGTGCCTATCGCTCGCAGCAGCGTTTCGGCATGTATCGCTGGCACATCCTCGACCCGATCCGCTTCGAGAAGAAGCTGCGCGTGACGATCCAGGCGCTGGGCTGGCGCACCGACAAGGACAAGCGCTATTTGCCGCTGCAGGACGACATCGCCTCGGTCGCCTTCTGGTACCAGACCCTGCCGACGGCGCCGTTCCCGGAGCTGCCGGATCGCGACTATCTGGAGATCATCTAGACCGGGCCTCTACTGCTTGGTGTACCAGCTCACCCACGCCAGCGTCGCGCCGAACAGGCCGAACGCAATCGTCACCAGCAACACGGCGATCATCGATTCAAGCGGCATTCTGCTCTCCTTGGTCTTTTCGGCAGGGAGAACATCACGAAACCCCGCACCCGGTCTTGATCCGGATCAACCCCCGTCCGAGCCGCCGTGTCGCGCCCTGCCCCACGCCGTTGCGCGGGGCGCCCCGCCGAGCGCCGCCGGCTCGCCCGGCCAGCTGCTGCCTGGCTGTTGGGGGATATTGACCAATGCCCGCGACATAGGCGTATCCCCGCGCTGATTTCTGAAAACCATTTGACTTAATAACTTTGCCCGGCCTAGGCTGCGCTCGAATGGGAGTGCAGGCATGGGACTGCGAGGCACCAATCAGGAATTCGGGCGGCCCTACAACCGGCGCATCGTGCTCGAATCTATCCGCCTCGACGGCCCGACGACGCGCGGCCGCATCGCCGATGCCGTCGGCCTCACAGTGCAGACTGTCTCGACCATTATCCGCGAACTCGAAGACCAGGGCTTCGTGCTTGCCGTCCGCGAAGAGCCCAAGGGGCGCGGTCTGCCGCCGACGACGCTCCGCATCAATCCAGGTGGCGGTTACGCCGTCGGCGTGCATGTCACCCCACTCGGCATCGACGCGGCGCTGATCAATCTCAGCGGCGACGTTGTCGGCAGCGTCCACCGCGAGGCGCTCAACGCTGCCCCTGACCAGGCCTTTGCGCTGATCGGCGCCATGGTGCCGGAACTGACGGCGCTCAGGCCCGGCAGTCGCATGCTCGGCGTCGGCCTGGCGCTGCCGGGTCCGTTCGATATCGAATCGATGAGCTTTGTCGGCCCTACCACCATGGCCGGCTGGGGCAATGTCGCGCTGCGCGACCGCCTTGCCCAAGCCACAGGCCTGCCGGCCTTTTTCGAGGCCGACATGGCGGCGGCAGCGCTCGGCGAGCGCCTC
>JANNTF010000598.1:0-11728 GCA_031403455.1 Alphaproteobacteria bacterium
GGGGTGATCGTCTTCTCGGTGATCATCATGCTGGCAGGCTGGGCCACCCCAACCATGTCGAGAGTCGTGCCGTGCTTGGGATATTCGTCGTCGGCCACCACCACGTCGCCTTTGCGCGTCTTGAGCGTGACCGCGATGATCTCGTCCTTGAACTTGCCGGCCTTCTGCGCGGCCTCGGCCTTGTTCTGCGACGCGAGCGCGAATTTGTCCTGCTCGTCGCGCGTGATCTGCCACTTGGTCGCGACGTTCTCGGCGGTGTTGCCCATGTGATAGCCGTTGAAGGCGTCCCACAGCCCGTCCTTGAGCATGGTGTCGACCAGCTCGGTGTTGCCCATCTTCACGCCGGCTCGCAGAGCCACGCAATGCGGCGCCTGGGTCATGCTCTCCTGGCCGCCGGCGACGACGATCTGGCTGTCGCCGTTGCGGATCGCCTGGAACCCGAGCGCGACGGCGCGCAAGCCCGAGCCGCAGAGCTGGTTGATACCATAGGCCGTCTTCTCGAACGGAATGCCCGCCTTGACCGCCGCCTGACGCGCCGGGTTCTGGCCGGCGCCGGCGCCGAGGATCTGACCCATGATCACTTCGTCGACCTGGCCCGCTTCGACCTTGGCGCGCTTCATGACTTCGATGATCGCGAGCGCCCCGAGCTCGTGGGCGGGGAGCGCCGCGAAGGCGCCGTTGAAACTGCCGACCGGCGTGCGCGCGGCGGCAGCGATGACGATGTCAGCCATGGTCTCCTCCTCGGATGGTTCGACTTCGTGTTGTGGCGTCAGCTATCGGTCGAAGCTTACGTTGATCTTACACGCCCGAGATAGCGGGCCGCGTCAGCGCCGCGCAAGTCCAGCCATCCAGCGCATCATGTCCGGCCATAGCATGGCGGGCGCCCGCGCCGAACTCACCATCCCGATATGGCCAAGCGCGGGCTCGAGCCGCGCGCACTCGGGCAGAGCGCGGGCCAGGGCCAGGGCCGATGCCGGCGGCACGATGCGATCCTGCGCCGGCACCACCACCAGGCTGGCCACGCGGATCGCTTCGGGATGCACGATCCGGCCACCGATCGTCCAGCGCCGCGTCGCCGTCGCGTTGGCGCCGTACCAGCCAAACAAGCAGTCGCGCGCCACCGGCGCCGCCAGCGGCACGCCGTCGTTGAGCCAATCCTCGAGCGCGACGAATTCATGCGCCCGCGCCGCATGTGGATCGAGCCGCGCGAAGTCGATGAACTTGCGTACGACGAGGAACGGGTCGAGCCCGGCGAACAGCGCCTGCAAGCCATCGACAGGCAACTCGCCCAGCGCCTCGACGGCCGGCATCCAGCTGCGCGCCTGCGCCGCCAGCGCCAAAGCGAGGTCGGCGCGCTCGGCATGAAAATCCCAGGGCGTCGCCAGCAGGACGAGGCCACGAACCGCCTGCGGACGCAGCAGCGGCAAGGGCAGCGCAAGCAATCCGCCCATGCAATAGCCGACGAGGATCGCCGGCTCGCCAGCGTGCGCGACGACGGCGTCGAGGCATCGCAGGAGCCGCCCGGCGATGTACCCATCGAGGCCCAGGCCACGCTCTATCGACCCCGGCCGATCCCAATCGACGAGTAGCGGCCGGAATCCCGCGGCGGCGATCGCGCGAACGAAGCTACGCTCCGGCATCAGATCGAGGATATAGCCGCGATTGACGAGCGACGGCACGACGAGCACGGGCGGACCGTGGCCACCCGCGCCGCAATCAAGCAGGGATGTCGTGCCCTCGCGCCAGATCACGGGCCACGCGGCCGGCGTACGCTGGTAGCCGTGTCGGCGATACGCCTCGATGCCGGCGGCCAGCGCCGTCGATCGCGCGGCGATCTCCGCGACGACGGCGCTGCGCAGCGCCTCAGGCTCCGCCTGTGCCAGCTGGGCGACGAGATCGGGCCCGGCGCCCGGGAGGCTGCTCGAGCCGGGCCAGGCGTTCTTCGAGAACGGCAAGGCGCCGAGCGAGCTCAGCCACGTCATCGCGGCGGTCGACAGATGCAAGCCCAGCGGTCGGGGCGCCAGGCGACGCTGCGGCAGAGGGACTTTCGGCGGCATGGTGCGCGTCATGCTCGGCTGATTGGAGCGCGCGAGTCCACATCGCAAACCAGGTCGCCGGCGCGCCGGCATTCAACTCGGCAAGGCGCCGCATGGTCTCAACGGTCGCCGGATCGCTCGCCGTGGCGCTGACATTCTCCTGCCAGAGGTCGAGGAAGCGCTTGGCCAGTGCGTTGACGTCGATCGGTTCCGCCATGTCGGGAGTATAGGAACCAGCCGACGGCGCTTGCCAGCCTGCGCTCTGCGGTGCACCATCGCCTCATGACGTCTCAGGAAAAACCAGTTGACTCGCTTGGCGATCAAGCTGCTGTCGTCAAGATCAAGAAATACGCGAACCGGCGCCTCTACAATACGGCGACGTCGAGCTACGTGACGCTCGATGACCTCTCCCAGATGGTCAAGGAACGCGTCGACTTCATCGTGCACGACGCCAAGACCGGGGAAGACATCACCCGCTCCGTGCTGACGCAGATCATCGTCGAAGAGGAGAACAAGGGGCAGAACCTGCTGCCGATCGGGTTCCTGCGCCAGCTCATCGGGTTCTACGGCGACAATCTGCAATCCCTCGTGCCGCGTTACCTCGACGCCTCGATGCAGATGTTCACGCATAACCAGGAAGATTTCCGCAACTCGATGAAATCGGCCTTCGGCGGGTTCTTCCCGTTCGGCTCGCAGATCGAGGATCTGAACAAGCAGAACATGGCGATGTTCCAGAACACGATGGCTCAGATCTGGGCGCCGTTCGCCCAGCAGCGCGCGGACGCGGCGGCGGCGGCGGGCGCCAAGCCGGTGGACGAGGCGACCGGTCTCGACGATCTCAAGCGCCAGATGGAGGCGATGCAACGTCGCCTCGACGAGCTCTCCAAGAAATAGCCGGATTCAACCGCCGACGGCGCCGCCCGTCAGCACGGTGAGTTTCGGCGGTCCGCTGACCACGGCGATCGGCGCGGCGAATTGCTCCTCCTTGAGCCACGGCCGTTCGATCAACGGCTTGCCGAAATGCCAGCCCTGCAGGTAGCGCACGCCGCGGCGCGTGAGCAGCGCGGCGTCGGCCGCCGTCTCGACGCATTCGGCGACCGTCTTCAGCCCCAGCCCGTCCGCGAGTCCGAGCAGCGTGCGTACGAAGAGCTGGTTGTCGACGTTCTCCGACAGACCCTTGACGAACGAACCGTCGATCTTCACGCAATCGACGTCGAGCGCCTTCAGATTGCGGAAGCTCGTGTAGCCGGCGCCGAAATCGTCGAGCGCGACGCGGCAGCCCAGATCGCGCAGCTTGCGCACGAAGCGCGCGGTGTCGTCGATGTCCTGCAGCGCCACGGTTTCCGTGATCTCGACCGTGAGACGTTCGGCCAGCTCGGGCATGCCGCGCACCAGCGCATTCAACATGCGCAACCAGCCGCGGTCGCCCGTGGTGTGGCCCGAGATGTTGACGGCGAGCTTGACGGAGGAGTGCGCGCTCAGCTCCTCGATCGCGAGTTCGAGCGCGCGGCGATCGACCAGGCGCATCAGGCCGGATTGCTCGACCAGCGGGACGAAGGCGCCGGCCGTCACGATCTCCCCGCTGCGCCGACGCAAGCGCATCAGGCATTCGTAATGATCGACGGTATGGGTGAGTGCATCGACGATCGGCTGGTAGGCGAGGAGGATGCGGCCATCCTTGAGGCCGGACTGCACTTCCTCGACGATCGAGATCGCGTAGCGACGCTGCTCGCGATGCGCGGGTGAATCCTCGTAGACGGCGAAGCAGTTGCGTCCCTGCTGCTTGGCGAGCTGCAATGCCGAGTCGCCGCGGCTCATCACTTCGCTCACGGTCGGCGGGTGGTCCTTGAAGGCGACGGCGCCGATGGAAACCGTGACGTGAATGTCGCCGGCATTGGTGTCGATCTTCGCCTGGCGCACCGCGGCGAGGAGCTTCTCCGCCGTCACGGCGAGATCGTCGATCGGACAATGGCTGAGCACGACGCCGAAGCGATCGCCGCCGATGCGGCCGATCACGTCGGTGTTGCGCATGCTGCGGTCGAGCAGCTGACCCACCGCGACGATGATCGCATCCGCGGCCTCGTGCCCGAAGGCATCGTTGATGGGACCGAGCTTGTCGATGCCGAGGACCAGATAGGCGCCGGCCACCGAATAGCGCGACGCGAAATTGAGGGCGTGATCGAGCGACTCCTTGAGTCGCGTGCGATTGAAATGACCGGTCAGCTCGTCATGGCTAGCCTGGAACTCCAGCTGCGCCTCGCGCGCCTTGCGCGCACCGATGCTGCGCAACACGCCGACGATGCGGATCGGATGCCCCTTCGCATCGAGAGTCGCGACGCCCCGGTCGTGGATCCAGATCGGATCGTCGTGATCATCGCGGATGCGATACTCGCAATCGTAGACGCCCTCGCCGCTGAGATGCAGGGCGAGCGCTTCGGACCTGCGCGTGATGTCGTCGGCAAAGATGCGTTCGGCGAGCGAATCGGCAGTCGTGATCAGCGCGAATGTCTCGCCAAGCGCGGGTGTGGGGCGACCCAGCCACTCGATCATGCCGGTTGCGACGTTCCATTCGTAGGCGACGTCGCCGGCCGCTTCGAGCGCGGCGGCGATCCGCCACGATTCCTCGCAATCATCCTTCATGGCGCCGGTTCTCGTTTCGACTGGAATGGAGACCGGACGCTAGGTCCGGCGACTTAAGATTCGCTGAAACACGCCATTTGGATGGGGTTTCGCCGCGTTAGGGTTAATGGCGCGGTGATGACGATTCTCGCGCCGTGACGATTGATGCAATACGCGCGACGTTTTAGCCTGATGCTGGACATTCGGTTTCATGCAAGCGCTCACCACCGCCTCACTTCACGACCGCCTCACGACGCGCGGCAACGATCGTATCGAGATCGTTCCGCCGCGACGCGATGGCGCGCGCGCCACGGCGGGACGCTTCGACTGGCGGCCGGAGTGGCGCGACGTCGTCGCCGCGCGCGATGGCGAGCGCTACCACCAGCGCCATTCGGATGCCGCCGGCTTCATGGTCCAGCGCTACTTTCAGGAGCAGACGACAGGCGGCGCGCATCTCGAGGATCGGCGCGGCGCGCGCCGGGCCTATGCACGCGCCGAGCAATTGATCGCGCCGCCCGGCACGCTGCTGTCGATCAGCGTATGAGATTCCGAGCGGCGGATGCGGCCAGGCCGTAGCGCGGGCCCGGGACGCTTGTTATGAAGCGCGCTGGCCCCCACTCCTGACCGCCGGATGCCCATGATCGCTGTGCGCACGATTCCAGAACTCCTCCAGCGCGGACGCGCGGACGCGCCGGCCATCGGCGCACCGGAGAAGACGCCGCTCGACTACGCGGGACTGCGCGCGCTCTGCGCCGCCACCACCGCGACGCTCAACGCCGCCGGCATCGGTCGCAACGACCGCGTCGCCATCGTGCTCCCCAACGGTCCCGAGATGGCGGCGGCCTTCGTCGCGATCGCCGCCGGCGCGACGACGGCGCCGCTCAATCCGGCCTATCGCGCCGACGAGTTCGAGTTCTACCTGACCGATCTCAAGGCCAAGGCGCTGGTCATCCTCGCCGACGAGTCGGGACCCGCACGCGCCGTCGCCACCAAGCTCGGCGTCCCGATCATCGACTTGCGGCCCGAAATCGCACGCGGCGCCGGCGCGTTCTCGCTCATCCCCCCGGCGACGCTCCGTGGCGAAGCCGCGCATCCCGGACCGGCGCAGGCCGACGACATCGCCCTGGTGCTCCACACCTCCGGCACCACGTCGCGGCCGAAGATCGTGCCGCTGAGCCATGCCAATGTCTGCGCGTCGGCCGGTCACATCGTCACGACCCTGGCGCTGCAGCCGGAAGATTCCTGCCTCAACATCATGCCGCTGTTCCACATCCACGGATTGATGGCGGCCGTGCTCTCGTCGCTCGCCGCGGGCGCGACCGTGGTCTGCACGCCGGGTTTCAACGCGCTCAAATTCTTCGGCTGGCTCGAGGACGCGAGGCCGAGCTGGTACACGGCCGTGCCGACGATGCATCAGACCATCCTCGCGCGCGCGGAGCGCAACAAGGAGATCATCGCGCGCGCCAAGCTGCGCCTGGTCAGATCGTCCTCGGCATCGCTGCCGCCGCAGGTGATGACGGCGCTCGAAGCGGTGTTCAACGCGCCGGTGATCGAGAGTTACGGCATGACCGAGGCCGCGCATCAGATGGCCTCGAACCCCCTGCCGCCACGGATGCGCAAGCCTGGCTCGGTCGGAATCGCCGCGGGGCCGGACGTCACGATCATGGACGAAGGCGGCCTGCTGCTCACGCCCGGCCAGACCGGCGAAGTCGTGATCCGTGGCCCGAACGTCACCGCCGGCTATGAAGCCAATCCCGACGCCAATCTGAAGGCTTTCGCCGGCGGGTGGTTTCGCACCGGCGATCAGGGCGTGATGGATGACGAAGGCTATCTGCGCATCACGGGGCGGCTGAAGGAGATCATCAATCGCGGCGGCGAGAAAGTGAGCCCGCTCGAGATCGACGAGATCCTGATGGACCATCCCGCCGTCCAGCAGGTCGTCACTTTCGCGATCCCGCACGACAAGCTGGGCGAGGAAGTCGGCGCCGCCGTGGTGCTGCGCGAGGGTGAGACGCTGAGCGAACAGGCGCTAAAGGATTTCGCCTCCAAGCGGCTCACCGATTTCAAGGTGCCGCGCCGGATCGTCTTCCTTGCCGAGATCCCCAAGGGTGCGACCGGCAAGCTGCAGCGCATCGGGCTGGCGCAGAAACTGGGGCTGGGATCATGAGTCAGAACGGCTTCGAGGTTCCCGACACGATCTTCGCCTTCTCCGTGCCGGTCCTGCCGGCGCGCGACGTCGAGGCGACGATGAGATTCTTCGAGAGTCTGCTCGGATTTCGCCGTGGCTTCGCGCATGGCGAGCCGACCGAGTACGGCGGCATCAAGCGCGACGGCGCGGAGATCCATTTCTATCGCTGCGACGACAACCATGTCCTCGAGAATTCGGGGTGTCGCGTGCGGGTGGACGGCATCGATGCCCTCTATGCACGCTGCGTGAACCGCGGCGCCGTGCATCCCAACGGCGCGCTGAACGAGAAGCCCTGGGGCCTGCGCGAGTTCGTGATGCTCGATCCCGACGGCGTCTGCGTCACGTTCTTCCAACCCAAGCAGCCATGAAAATCTGCATCTTCGGCGCGGGCGCGATCGGCGGCTTCCTGGGCGTGAAGCTCTGCGCCGCCGGCGCCGACGTGACCTTCATCGCGCGCGGACCGCATCTGGCGGCGATGCGCGCCAACGGCGTCAAGCTGATCAGCGAGGGCACGGAGACCGTCGTTCATCCGCGCCTCGCCGCCGATGCCGCGGAAGCCGGACCGCAGGATTGCGTCGTCGTGACGCTGAAGGCGCATTCGCTGCCCGCCGCCGCGCCGCAGATCGCCGCCCTGCTGGGACCCGACACCGCGATCGTCACCGGCATGAATGGCGTGCCCTGGTGGTATTTCCATGGCCATGGCGGCCCGCATGACGGGACGCAGCTCAGATCGATCGATCCCGATGGCAGCGTCTGGCGGCTGCTGTCACCGGCGCGGGCCATCGGCTGCATCGTCTACCCGGCCGCCGAATTGATCGCGCCGGGCGTCATCAATCACACCTACTCCAACCGCTTCGCCCTAGGCGAACCCGACGGCTCGCGGAGCGCCCGCATCACCGCCCTCGCCGATCTGATGGTCGCGGCGGGTCTGAAATGCCCCGTGCGGCCGCGCATCCGCGAAGACATCTGGGTCAAGCTCTGGGGCAATCTCAGCTTCAACCCGATCTCGGCGCTGACCTGCGCGACGCTCGACCGCATCGTCGGCGATCCCGGCACGCGCAGCGTCGCGCGCGCGATGATGGTCGAGGCGCAGGAGGTCGCGCAGCTTCTGGGCATCCATTTTCCGATCGATGTCGACAAGCGCATCGCCGGCGCCGCGGATGTCGGCGCGCACAAGACGTCGATGCTGCAGGACCTCGAGAAGGGCCGGCCGCTCGAGACCGATGCACTGCTTGGCGCCGTGGTCGAAATGGCGCGGCTCGTCGGGCTTGCGACGCCGATGTGCGACGCGGTGCTGGCGCTGCTGCGTCAGCGCGCAGCCATCGCCGGGGTCGGCTAGGCGATGGCGCGCCACGCTCGCGCGCGGCCATGACCGCGAGTCCCTGTGTCGCCATCTGCCGGCTGGACACGGTGACGCGCAGATGTGTCGGCTGCGGCCGCACGATGGACGAGATCGCCACCTGGCCCGATCTCGACGACGAGGCGCGGCGGCGCATTGTCGAACGGCTGCGCGCCGAACCGCTCCCGACCAAGCCGACGCCGCGCTGATTCGCGCGTCGGCACCGAGCGGGAAGAAGACGGCGGTCTTACGCGTTCTTCTTCTGCTGCGGCAACGGCCGATGCGCCGGTGCACGGCAGCGGAGGAGGTTGCCATGACCAGCATGTCGATCATGTCGCGTTGTACGCGGTTCGGCGCCGCATTGGCCGCAATCCTGACCTTGCCGGTCGTGCTCGGCGCCGAGCCGGCGATCGCCGATGACTGGCGCTGGCGCCGTCATGAACAGCGCCCGCCGCGCCACCCTCATCATCCCCACCGCTCGCATCACCGCTTCCACGGCTACGCGCCGCCGCCGCATGTGTTCATGCTGCCGCCGCGGCCTTACGCCTACCGGTCCCCGCCGCCCTACGGCGTGATGCAGCGCCCTGTCTATGGGCGCTCGCCCTGCCGGGGCTGGAACGGTCCGGTGTGGATCGACGGTCGCGAGGAGATGGTGTTCGGAACGATCTGTCCGATGCCGGACGGCACCTGGCAGCTGATGAACTGACTGGCCGGCGCATCCGGGCCGAGGCTCAGGCGCCGAAGCTGCGCGCGAGCCCGTCCCAGATCAGCTTCAGGCCGGTGATCAGCAGGAACCAATTGCACAGCCGGTAGAACAAGCGGTCGTCGAGCTTGCCGTGGAGCCAGATGCCGAGCGCCATGCCGATCGGCGCCAGGGGCATCAGCACCAGGGCCGTCATCAGGGTCTCGCGCGTGAACTGACCCAGCGCGAGAAACGGCGGCACCTTGATCAGGTTGATCGCCGTGAAGAAGACGACCGTCGTCGCCACGAAGCGCGTGCGCTGCAGGCGCAGCGGCAGCAGATAGACGCCGAGCGGCGGGCCGCCGGCATTGGCCACGAACGATGTCAGTCCCGAGATCGAGGACCAGAACACGCCCCTGGGCCAGGAGCGCGGCGCGGCGACCGCCGCGAGATTGCGCCGCCGCCACGCATTGGCGACGAAGCCGACGGCGATCAATCCGATCAACAGGCGGATGAGATGCTCGGGCAGATGCTTGAACGTGAGATAGCCGACGACCACGCCGAGCACGCCGCCGGCCATGATGATCGCCATGTTGGGCCGGTCCCATTCACGCCGGAAGCGCCAGATGCCGATCCAATCCATCGCGATCAGTATCGGCAGCATGATCGCCGTCGCCTGCGGCACCGACACGCAGAGCGCCATCAGCGGAACCGCGATCGAACCAAGACCCGAACCGAACCCGCCCTTCGAGATTCCCGTGATGATCAATGCGGGGACGGTGATGAGATAGAACAGCGGATCGGTGATCAAACGGAACGTCGCCTCGCGTGGGAGGCAGCGCTTGTACAGCGCGCCGGCGCAGCCGGCGAGCACGCCGTCAGGTGCTGAAGTAGAGGTAGTACTCGTTGGGATGCGGGAGCGCACGGTTGACGCGCAGCTGTCGAGTCAGCTCGTCGATCAGAGTCTCGATCAAGGAATCGGCGAAGACGCTCGACGCCGTGAGAAATTCGCGATCGCGGTCAAGCGCCAGAATGGCCTCGCCGAGATCGAGCGCGAAGCCCGGCGTCGCACGTCGACGCAGATCCCAGCTCTCGGCCCGCTCTCGTGGATCCGTATCGATCGGCGCGCCGGGATCGAGACGCCTGGCGATGCCGTCGAGCCCGGCCATCAGGACCGCCGCGATCGCCAGATACGGATTGGCGGCAGCGTCGGGAAAGCGCAGCTCGAGACGCAGCGACTCATCGCTCAGGACTCGTGGCACGCGGATCGCGACGGCGCGATTGGCGATGCCATAGGCCAGCGCGACATTCGGACTGAACAGGGTCGCCAGTCGCTTGAAGCTGTTGGTGCCCGGGTTGGTGATCGCGTTGAGGGCCGGCGCATGCGCAAAAATGCCGCCGACGAAGTGCCGCGCGAGCTGATCCCCGGCAGCGCCGCCGAACAGCGCCGCGCCGTCACGCCGCAGCGACACGTTGAGATGCAGACCGGAGCCAGGCTGGTAGGCGAGAGGCTTGGGCATGAAGGTCGCGCTCCGTCCGGCGCGATCGGCTGCATTGAGCACGAGATATTTGGCGATCTGGATCTTGTCCGCCGCCCGCAAGGCGGGTGCATGACGCAGCACGATCTCGTGCTGACCGGGTCCGGCCTCGTGTTGATGCTTGAGCGGTTCCAGGCCGGCCTGCTCGGCCAGTGCCAGCAGCTCGGCGCGCCACGCCACATCGGCGTCGATCGGCGCCGGCGCGAGATGGAACGCCGGATAGATCATGCGATGCCCCGGATTGCCGCCGTCGAAATCCCGCCGCGTATTGTCGAGCGCGTCGCGCGCATCGACACGAAAGAAGCATTCGCTCGGCGAGACGTGAAAGCGCACATCGTCGAAGACGTAGAACTCGAGCTCGGGCCCGACCAGCAGCGTATCCGCGATTCCGCTGGCGTGGAGCTGCGCCAGGGCGCGCGCCAGGGTGGCGCGCGTATCGAGCGGCGATGTCTGGCGGTGCGCCGGATCGACGCAGTCGCAGATCACGCTCAAGGTCGGACGCGCCGCGAAGGGATCGCGCCACGCCGTCGAGAGATCCGGCCGCAGCAGCAGATCGGATTGTTCCATCCGTCCCCAGCCGGCGACGTTCGACGACGCGACGAAGATCGCGCAGTCGCCCGGTGTCAACGCCCGCGTCCAGCACGACACGCCGAGCCAGCGGCCGAGCAGATCCGTGAAGCGCAGTTCGACGATGTCGCAGCCGGCGCGCGCGGCGAGGGTGGCGAGATCCGAAGGAGAATGCAGGTCCGTCATCACGCAACTCTCGATCACCGGCGCGGGCGCTGTCGTCGATGCACGGGAGTTACGACCTTTGCGTGTAAATCTTCGCGCATCCTCGTGGCCGTAGCCTGTCGCTTCATCGCCAGGGAGGGATCGGATGCGAGAGCGAGTGACAGGCGCGACGCGGCGGGCGCGACCGCGTCTCGCGGATGCCTATCGCGAACAGATGAGCGCGCTCGCGGCCGCGAAGCTGGCGTGCGCCGCGCTCGTCGGACTCGCGTTGCTCCGCCAGATCATGCGCATCGTGCCGACGCTGGCGTTCGGACTCGTCATCGACAAGGTGGCGACCAACCGCGCAACCGCGACCCTGACCGTGATCGTCGCCGGTCTTTGCCTCGTCGCGATGTTCGAGCTCGTCTTCGCCAATGGTCATGGCAGGCTGCGCCGGGCGCTCGGCGCGCATGTCGATCGCGCGACGATTCCCGACGCGACGCGATCCGCCGCCACGCGCGAAGCAGCCCGACGCAGCACCGCCGCGATCGACCTGGTGGAGACGAGCTGCGTGGCGCCGCTCGCGACGACGATCATGATCGCGGCGCTGGCCAC
>JANNTF010000599.1:0-2694 GCA_031403455.1 Alphaproteobacteria bacterium
CGAATACAATCTGCTGACGGCGGGCTACCTGCTGCGCGACCTCGCGCATCAGCGGGCTGTTTATACCGGCCCGATCGGCAAGGACCTGTACGCCAAGATCGTCGGCAACATGAAGGTCACCGTCCTCTCCTATTGTTACAACGGCACGCGCCAGCTCAATCTGCGGCAGGCCCGCGAGGTGAGGACGCCGGCGGATCTCAGGGGTCTCAAGCTGCGCATGCCCGGCTCGAAGGAATGGCTGTTCCTCGGCCAGGCGCTCGGCGGCGAGCCGACGCCGCTCGCCTTCAACGAAGTCTATCTCGCGCTGCAGACCGGGACGATCGACGGGCAGGACAACCCGCTGCCGACCAACGAGAAGGCGAAGTTCTACGAGGTCACCAAGCAGATCGTGATGACCGATCACATGATCGATACGGTGTTCATCGCGGTTTCCAACATCCTCTGGGACACCTTCTGGAATGCGGCCCAGCTACTGAAGGAGCGCGACCATGTCGCCTTCGATCTCCTGTATCAGGAGATGCCGGTCGGCGCGCAACGCATCCTGGCGCTCCTCGACGCGGGGTTCGGCGCGTCGCCGCCTTCGTCGCATCCTTCCTGCCGAGCCTCGACTACGTCACCTTCATGAAGATGGGGCGGACCTGGATTCTCGACATCCGCTTCGACTTCATCTTCTCCTGCTACATTCTTTTCTTGGCCGGCGCCATCCGCGTCCCGACCGGCTTTGCGATGATCGGGAGCGGAGTCTTCTATCTGGCGGGCACGGGCAAGGATATCGGACTCGCCAGCGAGCAGATCCTGCAGGGGCTCTGCACCAACTTCGTCTTCCTCTCGGTCCCGCTGTGCTGCCGGCGGCGAGGGCGCTCGGCATCGATCTCGTCCATTTCGGCGTCGTCGTCGTCGTCAACATGATGATCGGCCTGGTCACGCCGCCCTATGGCGTGCTGCTGTTCGTCATCAGCGGACTGACCGGCATCAAGCTTCGCGACATCATCCGCGAGTCGTGGCTGTGGATCGGATTGATGGTGGCCCAGCGCTTCGCCATGACCTACATCCCGGGACTGGTGTTGTGGATTCCGCGGATGTTCGGCTACGAGGGCAGATAGCGGCGCAGACCCGATCGTGGAACCGTGCTGCAGGCGCGGCGACGAGCGGGGGATTTACGCCTGCATCGCCAGTTCAGGGTATTGCGGCCCGCGGACGATTGCGCCCATCGCCACGCTCTCGACATCGCCCTGACGATTGTTCCAGGCATTGCCGATCCGCCTTGTATCGCCCGGCATCAGATGGAGGATGTAGCTCCGCCGCGGATTGCCGGTGCGATTGCCGAGCGAGCCATGCATGGTCAGGCAATGGTGGAAGTGGCAATGGCCCGCCTTCACCACACAAGGGTGCGGCGTCAGGTCGGCATCCCTGGGAATGCCGGGATGCTTCAGCAGCCAGTCCGGATCTCTCGCATCGACCTCCCAGCGGACATAGTCGAGCTTCCAGCGATGGCTGCCCGGAATGACTTGCATGCAGCCGTTCTCGACCGTCGCGTCGTCGAGTGCGATCCAGCAAGTGCCGAGTTCGGCCGGTCCGACCTGGTTCCAGTAGGGATAGTCCTGGTGCCAGGCGAGCACCGCCTTCTCGTCATGGGGCGGCTTGTAGATCATCTGGTCTTCCCAGACGCGGACCGGTCCGGTCATCAGGCCCGATGCGAGCGCGGCGATGTCCGGGTGATGCAGCATTTCGGCGAAGACCTCGTCGTGGCGAAACAGATTCACCAGCTTGAACGACGGCAGCTGCCCCTTGGCGGCCGACTTCTCGAGCGTCTCGCCGAGCAGGTGGTCGGGGAAGGGCACGCGGCGCTCCAGGATGTCGGCGATCCGCTGGCGCAGCCGCGCGATCTGCCCATCGTCGAGCACGCGCGGGCCCGAGAGGAAGCCGTTCTCCCGATAGAAGGCGATCTGCTGTTCGGTCAGATGCATCCAGCTTCTCCTGCGCAGCCACAATCTTCCGCCAAAGCGCCCCGCGATCATTATCCGCCATGCTCGAACTCGGATCCGACATCCAACGAAGGAGTCCACCATGCCCGAGATCTTCGTCCACGCGATCGAAGGTCGCACGATCGATCAGAAACGCGGATTGATCGAGGACCTCACCGCAGCGACGGTACGCCACTTCAAGGTCCCTCGGGAGAGCGTGATGGTGCAGATCATCGAGTCATCGACGCACAACAAGGCGAAGGGCGGCGTACTGTTCAGCGACCGTGCGGTGACGCGGCCAACCGAGCCGTAGCGCACCACGCGCCAGGCGGCGCAGCGCGGTGGTCACTCCGCCTTGAACTCGTGCAGCGCGACCCGGTTCTTGCGGATGTACTCCCAGTCATACTCGACGCCGAGCCCGGGGCCGGACGGCACCGGGAAGCAGCCATCCGATCCCACCGCTTCGAGGTCGTCGCTGTAGCCCGACCCGAAGACCGGCGGCACGGGATTGCGCACGCCGGGCGCGACGAGGGAGAGCTCGTACCAGTTGCTGTTGCGCATCGCCGCCATGCAATGGCGCTGCGCGGGACCCGCCGCGTGGATCTCGCAATCCATGCCGAAGGCTTCCGCCAGATGCGCCGTCTTCATGGCTCCCGTTATGCCCATGTCGTAATCGGGATCGGTGCGCAGGAAATCGGTCGCGTGCTCGGTCAGCCAGGCGACTTTGGGT
>JANNTF010000600.1:0-4575 GCA_031403455.1 Alphaproteobacteria bacterium
ATCACTCGCTCCTCGTTCGTGGCGTTGGATTTGGCGCGGGAACTTAGCCGGTACGCGACGGTACGGCCATGGGCGTCTTGCTTGCATCCCCACGCGCGCGCCCCAACAATCGCGCCGACGGGATGCGGGATGCGAAAGCGCAGTGATGCCGGTCGAGGAAAGAGTCTGAGCGCCACGACAACCATCGGCCTGTTCTGCTCGGCCGCGGATGATCTGCCGGTAACCTACCAGGTGGCGGCGCGCGAGTTCGGCCGACTCTGCGCCGTGCACAATCTGCGTCTCGTCTATGGCGGCTCCGGACGTGGACTCATGGGACTCGCTGCGGAAGCGGCGATGCAGGGCGGCGGACAGGTCATCGGCGTGATGCCGCGTCATCTGTTCGGCCGCGAGCGTGCGGAGACGCGGCTCGCCGATCTGCGGCTCGTCGCCGATCTGAGCGAGCGCAAGCAGATGATGGCCGATCTCTCGGACGTGTTCTTCGTGCTGCCTGGCGGCGTGGGCACCCTCGACGAAGCGCTCGAGATGATCACCTGGTACGACATCGGTCTGCATCGCAAGACGACGGTGTTCGTCGACATCGACGGATTCTGGGGACCGCTGCTCGCCGTCTTCGACCATTTCGATCGTCAGAAGATGCTGCGCGCGCATGTCCGCGGGGGCTTCGACCGGATCGAGAACGTGGCCGAGATGCCGGCCGCCGCCGCGCGCTATTCCGGTCGCGCAGCGGCCTCGCGCATCGAGGACTGAACGCGCGATGCAAGTCCGGGGATGAGCGCGCGCCTTATTCGATGTGTCGCCTTCGCGCTGGCGGCCGCGCCGGCCGTCGATCTCGCTCTCGCTTTGGCGAGCGGCGCCTTGCCGACGCCGTATCGCACGATCCTGCACGAGACCGGTCTGTGGTCGATGCGTCTGCTCACGCTCGGCCTGCTGCTGTCGCCGCTCGCGCGCGTCACCGGCTGGGCCTCGCCCAACGTGCCACGCCGCATGCTCGGCCTGTTCGCCGCGGGCTACGCATTCGCGCATGCCTGGGCATGGTGCCGCCAATACGGCTATGACTGGGGCTTCCTGCTGCCCGAACTCTGGCGGCTCTACCTCGCGATCGGACTCGGCGCGGTGCTCCTGCTCGTCCCGCTCACGCTGACCTCGAACGCCCTGGCGCGCCGCGCGCTCGGCACGGCCTGGGCGAGGCTGCATCAGCTTGCCTATGCGATCGCGCTGCTGGCGCTGATCCATTTTATGCTCTCGCGCGCCCTGCCGCCGCGCGAATCCTGGATCCATGCGACACTGATCACCGTCGCGCTGGCCACGCGCTTTCTCGGGCGTCATCTCTCCCATCGACCATGATCCACTGCGTTTCGATCAAGCAAGCCCTGGCGGCATGCGTCATGTCGATCGGGATCACGCTGAGCGCGGCATGCGCGGCCGATGACAAGGCATTGCGCCTCGCCGCAAGCCAGCTCGTGGCGGCGCAGCTCGAATCGGGGCTGTTCGATTTCGATTTCGACTTCGCGACCGGCACGGGGCGCGGCGCCGGCACGACGCAGAACCAACAGATGGTCTTCATCGTGCGCCAGGCGGTCGCCGCCTATGCACTCGCGAAATATTACCATCACACCGGCGACCAGACGGTACGTGCGGCGACGATGCGCGCGATCGAGGCGCTCTCCGAGAGATCGGTCCCCATCGGCGATGGTCGGATTCAGCGCTGGATCGAAGCGTCGGGTCTCTACGACATTCCCTGGGGTCGGCGCACGCTCGCGCGGGTCCTGGACGGGATGGGACTCCTCTATCGCCGCGACGGCCCTGGCCGGCTGCTGGCTTTCGACGGCGATTATGAAACCGCATGGGCCGGCGGCACGGCCTTGGCGCTGCTGGCCGAACTCCATTACGCGATGGCGACCGGCGATCAGCGCTTCGCGCCCCTGCGGCGATCCTGGCTGGCGGGGCTGATGGCGCTGCACGTCGACGGCGCGGGGTTTCGCGAATATCCCGGCACGATCGACGAATCGCCATTGGCCCATGGCGAGATCTGGCTGGCGTTGTCCTTCCTGCCCTCGGACGACGCGGAAGCACTGGGCAGTCGCCTCCAGCGGATCGATCGTTACATGCAATCGACCTATGCCGCCGCCCCGACGCTGCAGTTCTTCCATTGGGGGATGATGGCGGCCGCCCAGCGGGGCGCCGCCCTGGATCGCGCGCGATCGATGCCTCTCGTCGAAAGCATGACGCGGCATGTGCTCGACACCGTCCCCGCCGCGCTCGTCACCGAGGAGAATACCTGCACGATCGTCGAGGGGCTGGCCGCGGTGGCGCAAATTCTCCGTCGCGAGCCGCAACGGGATTTCGGCCTGCTCGATCAGATCGACGAACGCATCACCATCGAAATGGCGAAAAACCTATCGATGCAGATCATGCCCGGGCAACCCGACGTCACGAGAGCCGACGGGGCGCGCCTGCAAATCCCGGCAACGCTCAAGGCCGCGGGCTCCTTCGTCGCCATGCGTACGCGGCCCTTCATCCGTGTCGACTACACCGGTCACTGCATCTCGGCGCTGATCGAACTCGAGCAGAAGGGGTCTCGCCGATGAGTCTCGGCGAGCCGCCCCGATTGCTACCTCGGGCTGTCAGCGGCGATTGCGATAGGCCTTGACCAGCATGGCCACACCGGCAGCGGCACCCAGGAGCAGGATCGTCGCGGGCGCCGGGACCTCGATGGCACCGTCCTGCGCGATCTGGGCCGAAGCCGTGGCAGAACCCGCGAGGAGCAGGAATGCTGCGATGCGAATGGCACTAAGCGACTGGGTCATCTGTCCACCTCATGGAGTCGGATGAACATCCCAAGCGATTTCCGTGCCAGGGCTGATGTGACTGACATTTCAACGCCGCGCGCTGCGGCGCTCGGCGGGATGTAAAATCTGCTGACAGATCGCCGCCCGCTGGGATCTCCGGAACGTCGGTCCCGATGCCGATCAATCAAGGAAAATCGACGCTGGATCGATTTTGGTTGCCTGTCGAGCCCGGAAGCGGGGCTCGACAGGCGGTCGGCTCTGATCACTTCCTCCCGGTCGGCTTCAGCTGGGAGACGGTGTATTTGAAGTTGGACCACCACCACCACGGGCCCTCGTAATAGTTTTTCGCGGTCGGGTAGTTGTCCCAGTAGAAAGTGTTGACCGGCACGAATTTGGAAGTGCCGAACATTTCGATCACCGGCAGCTGCCTGGCGAGCACCTGCAGGATCGCCGTGCTGGTCGGCACCACGCCCGCATCCGTCGCCTGCATCGCCGAGAGCTGGTCGATCAGCTTGTCGACCTCGGCATCCGCGAAGCGCTCGCGGTTGAAGGCTGACGGCGTTCCCGTTGGACGGGAGTAGCGGCTGTGCCATCCCTCGAGACGCACGAAGAGATCCGGACCGATCGCGCAGGATGACGACCAGTACGAACCGGCATCGTAGCTACCGGTCGAATAGGCGGTGAAGAACGGCCCGCCTTGCATCTGCTGCACGGTGACATCGATGCCGAAGCCGCGCCATTCATTGGCGGTCGCGAAGGCCAGTCGCTGCGACTGCACCTCGAAATCGGCCGGCGCGTTCAGCACCATCTTCCACGGCGTGCCATCCGGCTTCAGCCATTGCGCGCCGGCCTTGCGGAAACCGACGCTCTCCAGCAGCTGGGTCGCCTTCGCCACATCGTGTTTCCACCAGCCCACGCCGAAGAGTTCGCGGGCGCCCGCTGCATCCGTCGGCACGCCGTCGACGCCTTCCTTCTCCAGCCGCTTGGACATGCGCGGCGCGAAGTCGCCATCGAAGGGCTTGTAGCCATCGGGCAGCGTCATGTCCTTGAGCCAGGCCGCCATCGGTGCGTGATAGGTCTTGGTCACGATCGATACCGGCGGCACCGCGATCGCGGACGCGCGCAGCATGCCGCTGAACGTGCCCATGCTCACGTTCTCGATGTTGGTGGCGAGGGCCAGCGCCCAACGCACCTGCCATTTGTCGTAGGGCGCGGTCAGCAGATTGAAGTGGATGCCGCGCTGACAGGGATCGTCGAGATTCGCCCACGGGAATTTGTCGAACCAGGCCTGGGTGTTCTTGTTGCGGTTGCGCAGGATTTCCAGCCCCTCGGGCGTGATGTCCGTGAGGATGTCGTAGTCGTTCTGCGCCATCGCGATGATGCGCTTCTCTTCGGGACCGTAGGAGCGGAACAACACGAATTTCGGCTTCGGCTCGCCCTTGATCTGGCCCGCATCGGAGCGCTGCCAATCCTCGCGCTTCTCCCACAGCATCCAATAGCCGTTGGGATCATGCGCCTTGAACTTGTACGGGCCGATCCCGACCGGCGGAAAATTGGTGAAGGTCGCGGCGTCGACGTCCTTCCAGATGTGCTTCGGCACGGGACGGAAGAGATTGCCGTAGATCACGGAGCCGAGCGCGACCGCGAGGCGCGGATAGGATTTCACCGTCTCGAGCTCGATCGTATGCGTGTCCGTCGCCTTGATCGTCTTGATCACGCCCTTGAGGTAGCCGCTGAACGGCACCTTCTCGTTGCCCATGATCATCTCGGCGGTGAAGACGACGTC
>JANNTF010000601.1:0-6526 GCA_031403455.1 Alphaproteobacteria bacterium
GCGCGTCCCTGCTGCATCGCCGTGATGACCTCCTCGGTCTTGAAGGTCATCGTGTTCCGCGCCAGCACGTTCTTGCGATACCAGTCGCGCACGAGGGTCGCCGCCTTCACGCTGCCGGGCTCGTCGCAGAGGATCTTGTAGTCCGGCGTGATGAACTCGCCACCATAGGCACGGATCAGATCCACCATGCCGGAAGGATCGTCCATGCTCAGCGCATAGCCGTTCACGCGCGTGCCGTCGGACCGCGTGTAGGTCAGCTTGTCGGCATAGGCGATGATCTCCTCGAGCGTCGTGGGCGGCTGCGTCAAGCCGGCCTCGCGCAGGAAGACCTGGTTGTAGAAGAAGCCGTGCGTGGCGTGGCGATAGGGAATGCCGATCAGCTTGCCGCGATAGGTGTGGGCGGCGCGCATGCCCGCGCCGATCTCGTCGAAGGCCTCGATTGGATCGCGCTTCTGATAGGCGCCGAGATCCTCGAACATGCCCGCGATATGCGGGCCGCCGAAGCGCTCGAGGATGAAGGCGATGTCGGCCGCGCCTTCGCCGAGACTCGCCTCGCGATAAACGCGCTCATGCACGCCCTCGACCGAGAAGGTGATCCATTCCAGCTCGATGCCCTGGCGCTGGCGCCACTCGGCGGTGGAGTCCCCCGCTTTCGCGCCGGTCGCGACGGCGCGATGCACGGCGTGGCTCATGATGGTCATCTTCGCCGGCTTGCTCTGCGCGCGCAGGATCGCCGGGTTCGCCAAAGGCAGCGTGAGTCCAGCCGTGAGTCCGAGACCGGCGATGCGCCGACGCGTGATGTCCATGTGTCCCCCCCTGTAAAAGGTGTCACGATCGACCGTGACGTGTTCGCCTCAAACTGGCCGCTCGCCCTTGGTCATGAGCCGATGCATGCGTCGCCGCCCCTGACCGTGGAACGGCTCGCGCCGATGCATGGTGCAGCGATTGTCCCAGATGATGAGGTCGTCGACTTGCCATTTCTGCGTCCAGACATGCTCGGGCCGGGCGGCGGCGGCCCAGAGTTCACCGAGCAGCTCTTCGCTCTTGGCCAGCGGAAGACCCGGGACATAACCGCCGAAGCGGCGTCCGAGATAGAGCGCCTGCCGGCCGCTCTCGGCATGGGTGCGGATCAGCGGATGGACGGGACCGGGCAACTCGCGCGGATCCTCGGTCTCGATGTCCTTGAAGCCCGGACGCTTGGCGCCGTAGGAGCTGTGGCTCGCCTGGTGCTTGCAGCCGAGCGCTGCGATGCGCGCGCGCGTTTCCGGCGTCAGCGCCTCGAGCGCCTTGTACATGTTCGCGAAGCTCGTATCGCCGCCGATCGGCGGCACTTCACGCGCGAGCAGGAAGGTCAGGCCGGAGGGAATCTCCTCGAAGCCGAGATCGGTGTGCCAGAGCAGCTCGCCTTCGCCATGCTCGCCGATCGCCGCGCCGGCCTCGACGACGTTGGAGACGATCGTCACCATCGGCGCCGCCGGGTTGTACACCGCGCGGCTGCGCGCATAGCCCGGCGAGGCGTAGAGATCGCCGAAGCGCGCCGCCAGCCGCTCGAACGCGACATCGTCGATGTCGTAGCCACGAAACCGCAGGACGAGATGGTCATGGAGCGCGCGGCGCAGCGTGGCGAATTCCGCATCCGACAGATCGCGCAGATCGATGCCCGTGATGTCGGCGCCGAGCCCGCCGCCTGTCGGGCGAATGTCAAAACCTGCGTCCTGTCGAGTCAGCATTGCCGGTCCTCCCCGAGCGATTGGGATGCAAGCCACACCAAGGACGCGCGGGTGTCAATCTCGCGTCGCGCTTGCCCGCCGCGGCTCCGGCCGACAAGCTGATGGCGCAGGCATTTCAGCCATGATTAGCGGGAGGAATGACATGACTCGTCGGATCGCGCGCCGTCGCACGCTGCAGCTCGCTGCCACAGGGCTGTGGCCCCTTCAGTTTGCCAACGCCCAGGCCAAGCCGGAGAAGCTCGCGATCATGAGCCACGCCGTGCATCGCAACGTGGTGACCGGCGCCAAGGGCGGCGACAGCGCCGCCGAGTGGAGTCAGGCCAATGGCGTGAAGCTGGAATGGCTGACCTTCGGCGTGCCCGAAGTGCATGACCGGCTGTATCGCGAGGCGAGCCTCGGCCGCGGCAGCGTCGATGTCGGCCTGATCGCCAATCGCTATGTCGGACCGAAGATCGCCAATCTCTTCGAGCCGCTCGATCCCTATCAGCAACGCGCGCCGATCGAGGAATTCGCCGACATCGCCGCCGGCATGCGCGACACGATGAGCTTCGATGGCAAGCTCTATGGCATCCCGTTTCGCCACGCGACTTCCGGGCTGCACTACAACAAGGCGATCCTCGCCGAACGCGGCCTGAGCGGTCCGCCGCAGACGGTCGAGGAGCTGATCGATTTCGCCGAGAAGCTCACGTTCAAGCGCAGCGACGGCACGCAGGTGCATGGCCTGATCTTCGACGGCACGAGCCCGGCGCAGATCGTCGATCTCGCGCGCGCCTGGAACGGCGATTTCCTCAGCGCCGATTACCGTCTCCTCGTCACCGAGCCGCCGATGATCCGCACGGTCACGCTGCTCAAGGAATTCTTCGCCAAGGGCATCCTGCCGCGAAATTGGACGCGCTTCGCGACCGAGGACACGATCACCTTCATGACCCAGGGGCGCGCGGCGATGGCGATCACGCCGTTCGGCCGCTACGCGAATTTCAATGATCCGCAGCGTTCCAAATACGCCGGCCAGATCGACGTGACGCCGGTGCCGATCGCGGCCGCGCTCAAGGATCGCTTCGCCGTCGCGCCGGCCAAGACCGAGTTCTGGGCCTTCGTGATCCCGCGCAACACGCCGAACAAGGACCTCGCCTGGGATCTCATCCGGCATTTCTCCAGCAAGGAGAACACCGTGCGCGCGGCGATCAACGGCAACGGCCCGTGCCGCGAATCCGCCTATGCCGATGCGCGCTATCGCGCCGCCCTGCCCTATGCCGACGCGGAGGGCCGCGTGCTCCGCCTCGCGCGTCCACCCTTGCCGGGCTGGGACGACGCCGCCAAGGCCGAGGATATCTTCCGCGAGGAACTCGAAGCGGTGCTGGTCACGGGCAAGTCGCCGGAGGCTGCGATGGAGTCCGTCGCGCGGAGGGTCATGCCCCTGCTGCCGAAGTGACGCGGGCGCGATCAACTGATGTAGAGCCGGCCATTGATGTCGACCGGCACGCGCGCCGGTGAGGGATGACAAGCGACACCGGAAACCGCGCGCCATGACCGCGCTCAGCCCGGCGCTGCGCGCGGCGCTGCTGATGCTCGCGGCGACGGCCATCACGTCCGTGCAGAGCTCGCTGATCCGCCTGGTGGCGGATCGCGGCATCCATCCCTTCGAGATCGCCTTCTTCCGCAGCGCCTTCGGTTTCGCCACCGTGGCGGCCTGGGTGCTGTGGAACACGCGGAGCTGGCCGCGCTCGGGCATGATCGGCTCGCTCTCGATGTCGAGCGTCTTCCACGCGACGGCGATGCTGACGTTCTTCTATGGCGTGTCCGTGATGCCGCTCAGCGACTCCGCCGCGCTGACCTTCACC
Organism: Alphaproteobacteria bacterium; assembly: GCA_031403455.1. Lineage (GTDB taxonomy): Bacteria > Pseudomonadota > Alphaproteobacteria > CACIAM-22H2 > CACIAM-22H2 > CAIOSQ01. Next base: position 3,572 of record JANNTF010000601.1, read on the forward strand.
GCGCCGCTCTTCGGTACGATCGGCGCGGCGGTCTTCCTGGGCGAAAGGGTCCAGGCCAGACGCTGGATCGCGATCGCCATCGGCTTCGTCGGCGTGATCATCGTGCTGCGGCCTGGCAGCGTACCGTTCAGCCCCGGCGCCGCGCTCGTGCTGATCTCGACCGTGGCCTTCGCCGGCGTGACCGTGTTGGTGAAGAAGATGTCGGCGACCGAGCGCACGACGACCGTCGTCTTCTACCAGAGCCTGTTCGTCTCGATCCTGACCATCCCGCCCGCCATCGCCTTCTGGACCACGCCGCCGATGGGCAGCTTCGTCCTGCTCGTCGCCCTGGGCGTGCTCAGTACGCTGGGCTGGCTCTGCTTCACGCGCGCCTTCGCCCTCGCCGACGCCTCGGCCATCCTGCCGCTCGAGTTCACGCGCCTGCCCTTCATCGCCGTGCTGGGCTACGCGATGTTCGGCGAAGTGCCCGATCGCTGGGTCTGGATCGGCGCCGCCGTGATCTTCGGCTCGACCCTCTACATCGCCCATCGCGAGAACGCCGCCGCCCGAAAGGCGAAGCGCGAGGAGGGCGCCGGGGGCGGGTGAGTGCGGCCAGCAGGAGGTTTGATGGAGTTATGTCGGTTTATAAAAAGTGTGTAATTCGCGTAATAAGCACATAACTCCGCGCCATGGACCCCGTCACAAATCCACTTGCCCGCCGCGCCAGGGTGCCGACATCGCTGGGCCCGACGCGCAATCAACTGATCGCCGAGGGCATGATCTGGAGCCCCAACCACGGCGACACCGCCTTCACGGTGCCGCTGTTCGACGCGTTCATGCGCCGGATCATGCCTGGTCAAGACTGGCGCGTTTAGCGCCCTGCCGACATCTTGCCCGGAAGCGCATATGGACGAGATCTCACGGAGCACGGCAGTGCTGATCGGTTGGGAGTAGCCATGGCGGTATCGAAGTTCAGCGGCAAGGCCGCACACTCCGCGCCCGATGCGGCGCCGACGTGACGGCGGCGACGAGCACGCCGTTGATCCTGACGCCGTCACCGGTCGAGGGCCGCGCGCGCGCGATGCTGTCGGTCGTCGTGCCGTGCCACAACGAGGGCGCCAATCTCGATGCGCTGTTCGCGCGTCTGATCCCTGCCATGGACGGACTCGGCGTCGCGTTCGAGATCATCTGCATCGATGACGGCAGCCGGGACGATACCTGGGCGCGCCTGGTTGCCTGGCGGCAGCGCGAGCCGCGCCTGCGCGCGATGCGGCTGTCGCGCAATTTCGGCAAGGAAGCGACGTTGTCCGCCGGGATCGACGCCGCGCGCGGCGCCGGCGTGGTGCTGATGGATGCCGATCTGCAGCATCCGCCGGAGCTCATCGCCGCTTTCGTCGCGCGCTGGCGCGACGGCGTCGACATGGTCTATGCGGCGCGGACCAGCCGCGCGGGCGACACGCTTCTCAGGCGCCTGTCGACCCGCGGCTATTACTGGGCCTTCGGTCGCGTGTCGGAGGTCGATCTGCCGGCGGGAGCGGGCGATTTCCGACTCCTCGATCGGTGTGTCGTCGAAGCGCTGAAGGCGATGCCCGAGCGCGTGCGCTTCATGAAGGGGCTCTATGCCTGGGTCGGGTTCAGCCACGCCGGCGTCGATTACGATCCACCGGCGCGAACAGCCGGCGCCAGCACGATGAATCTGCGGCGGCTCACGCGCTTCGGCTTCGATGGCATCGTGGCCTTCAGCCGGTTGCCGCTCATCGTCGCCGCGTGGCTCGGCGCGGCGATCGCGGTGCCGGCGCTGGTGATCGGCGTGGTCCTGCTGATCCGCACCTTGATGTACGGCATCGACGTGCCCGGCTATGCATCGACCATCGTCGCCGTGATGATCCTCGGCGGCGTCCAGCTCCTGACTCTCGGCCTGCTCGGCGCGTATGTCGGGCGGCTTTACGAGGAGGCCAAGCATCGGCCGCTCTACATCGTACGCGAGGCGATCGGCGGCTGATGCGCGCCGACACCTCGTCCTGGCGGCGCTTCTGGGATCGGCCGCATCGCCTCTACGCCAATGCGCGCCATCGCGACTTTCACTACCGACGCATCGCGGCACAGCTGATCGGCCAGATTCCGCATGCGCGGTCGGTCGTGCTCGACTATGGCTGTGGCGAGGCGCTGCATGCCCAAGGCGTCGCGGCGCGCTGCGCCAGCCTCATCCTCACGGATTCGTCGCCCGTGCTGCGCGCCGGTCTGAGCGCCCGCTTCGGCGCGCATCCGAATATCCGCGTCGCAGCTCCTGACGAGATCGCCGCCGGCCCCGCGGCGCGGTTCGATCTCATCATGATGGCCTCGGTGGTGCAGTACATGAGCCGCACCGAGCTGGCGGCGCTCGTCGCCATTCTCCTGCCCAAGCTGGTGCCGGGAGGCCGGCTGATCCTCGCCGATGTCATTCCGCCGGGCCTCGGCATGATCGCCGATATACGCGCGCTGCTGCTGACCGCGCGCGAGGGTGGCTTCCTGGTCGCAGCGGCGCTCGGCCTGGTTGCCACATTCTTTTCGGATTATCGCCGGCTGCGTCGCGAAATCGGCCTGACCTGCTACACCGAGCCCGAGATGCTGGCGCTGCTGAATCAGGCCGGCTACGAGGCGCACCGCAACGCCGTCAACCTCTACCTCCATCCCGCGCGCACGAGTTTCATCGCGACACGCCCGCGCTGAGCGGCGCCAGCCGGACACCGGCGGCGGCGAGGTCCTCGTCGAACATCGCGCTCGTCAGATACGCGAGTTCCTCCGCACGGGACGCCACGACCGGATCCTGGGCGGCGAGTACGGCGTCGGGCGCGCCGGGATGGCACATCACCAACAGACCGGACCGGGCATGGCGGAGGAAGAGGCGCATCAGCGTGCGATAGGGCACGCGCTCGTCGAAATCGCGCACGCCGGCGAAGCCATGGTTGGTGCGCACGCCGAGACGCAGCCACCGGC
>JANNTF010000602.1:0-1537 GCA_031403455.1 Alphaproteobacteria bacterium
GGGGCACGGCGTGCGCGTGAACTGCATCCTTCCCGCCCAGGTCCTCGGCGACAACGGGCTCAACGCGCGCATGGCGTCCGATCCCTACCTGCGCGACACCTTCCTCTACGGCATTCCGCGGGGGCGCTTCGGCAGGCCCGATGACATCAAGGGTCTCGCGGTGTTTCTCGCTTCCGATTCCGCCGACTGGGTGACCGGCGCCTGCATCCCCATGGACGGCGGGAACCTCGCCAAGAACGGCGGCGGCGGCCTGCTGGCGCCGGTGATCGCGAAGTATGTGAAGTAGCGCTGGGGCGTGCGGCGCGGGGTGCGCAGCGGATGCGCTCTTGCGGTGACCGTCGCCGATGCCATGACCTCCCTCCCCCGGAGCGAAGCGACTGGGGGAAGGCCGGGGAGGGGGTGGCGCAATCCACACAAATTCGTGGCCTGGAACCAATTCTTCTGCGATGGCCGTCGCCGAATGCTGTCTGCTCGCCTTAGGATCAGTTAGAGATTTGCACACTGACCCCATTTCTTACTTCCTCATTTCTTACTTCCTGTTCACCAACACCTCGGCCGCGGCGCAGGCCGTTGTGGCGGCGACGACGCGGATCCCGATCGTGGTCTCGCCTGCTAGCGAAGAAGTCATGGCGAGTCTGGCGACAAACTTCGCGCGGCCCAGCGGCAATGTCACCGGCACGACGGTCACCAGCCGCGACCAGAGCATCAAATGCCTCCAATTGCTCAAGGAAGCAGCCCCGCGGATTCGACGCGTCGCGATGCTGGTCAACCCCGACAATCCCTCCTGGCGCAACTATCCAGCAGGGCTCGAGCCCGAGATCGGGCGCCTCGGCCTCGAGCTGATCCGAATCGATGCGCGCGGCCCCGTCGAGCTCGACGCCGCGCTCGCCCGCGCCGCCGCCCTCGATGTCTCGGCGCTGTTCGGGACCAACGATTCGACATTGGCGGGATTGCCGGCCGCGCGTGCGATCATTCTCGCTTGGTGTCTGCAAAGACGTTTGCCGAGCGGGTCGACGAATGCCGGGTTCGCGCGCGACGGCGGGCTGATCGGCTTCGGCACCAATATCCCCGCGCTGACGCGCCGCGGCGCGGACTTCATCCATCGCATTCTCCGTGGCGCCAAGCCCGCGGACCTGCCGGTCGAGCGGCCGACGCGCTTCGACATGGTCGTCAATCTCGCCACCGCGCGCGCCATCGGGCTGACGCTGCCGGCGACGGTCCTGCAGCGCGCCGACGAGGTGATCGAATGAGCGGGCGGTCGCGACGATCGGCGCTGGCGGCGACGGCAACCGTCGCACCGGCGCAAGTAGCGCCACGCGTGTTCCGGCTCGGCCGTCTCGCGCTTTCGCCGGAATCAGAGCGCGCGACGCACGCGTTCATGCCGCCTGAGCGGGCGTAGGCTTCGCCGAGTCCCCCGGACAGGCCGGCGCAGGCCATGCCTCGCCCACTGCCGATCATCGGCGGCGCACACTCATTCGATCAGCTCGGTCGCGCGAATCATCATCGACTGCGGCAGCACGATCCCCAGCTGCTTGGC
>JANNTF010000603.1:0-4178 GCA_031403455.1 Alphaproteobacteria bacterium
CCCGGGAACGTGCGCGAGATCGACAACCGGGTGAAGCGCGCCGTGATCATGTCCGAAGGCAAGCTGTTGAGTGCGGCCGATCTCGATTTCGTCGCCCAAGACGCGCCCGAGACGGGAGAGTACGATCTGCGCATCGCGCGCGAACGGGCAGAGCGCTCGGTCGTGCAGCGTGCCTTACTCAAGGAGCAGGGCAACATCTCCAAGGCGGCGCGTCTCCTCGGAATCAGCCGGCCAACCCTTTACGAGCTAATGAAACAACTCAATATCAAGACTTGAATCATATCTGTTGGCGCCCGTTCCCTCCGGGTTGCTCCAGATCAAAAGGGAGTCGACGATGCGTATCCGAAGCGTGATGACCGCTCTGTGCATGGCGAGCGTCCTGGCCGGCCAGCCGTTCGATCTTGTCCAGGCGCAGAGTGCCAAGATTGATCAGCGTTCGATCAACTTTCACAACGATGCCAAGAAGGCGATCGAGAAGGGCGATCTGCGCGCCGCTCAGATCCAGCTGCGCAATGCGGTGCAACGCGACCCCAACAATCTGGATGCGCGCTACGATTTGGGGATCGTCAATATGCGTCTCGGCGATCTGCCGTCGGCCGAGAAGGATCTGCAGCAGGCGATGCAGGGCGGCTTCGATCCGGAGAAGGCGCTCCCCGATTATGCGACGGTGCTGCTGCTGCAGCGCAAATTCGACAAGGTCCTGGCCGAGTTCAAGCCCGAGAATCGTGGCCCCAAGCTCGAAGCGCGTGTTCATGCGCTGCGCGGCGCGGCGTATCTCGGGCTTGGGCAAGTCGCCGAGGGCGAACGCGAGCTACGCGAGTCGCTCGCGATGCAGCCGACCGCCGAGGCGCACATCACGCTCGCTCGGCTCTCCGCGGCCCAGCGCAAGCGCGAAGATGCGTTGGCGCAGATCGATCTGGCGATAGCCGTCGATCCGAAGAGCGTCGACGCCTATGTCGTCCGCGGCGAGCTCCGCCGCGGCGGCAACGATCTGGATGGCGCTCGCGCCGACTACGACAAGGCGGTCGAACTGAATCCGCGCCATCTCGGCGCGCTGCTCGCGCGTGCCGATCTGAGCGTGGCGCAGAACAAGATCGATCAGGTCCAGACGGATTCTGACGCGGTATTGCAGATCGCGCCGCGTACCCCGCAGGCCCTGTATCTGCGCGCGCTCGTTCTGGCACAGAAGGGCGAGGTGCAGAAAGCGGCTGAGATCATGCAGGGCATTCAACCCTTCGCCCAGGCCTATATGCCCGCTCTGTACCTCTCGGGTCTGATCAATTTCAATCTGAACAAGCCTCAGCAGGCGGAGACCGAGCTGGTTCAGGTCCTTGCCGCGCGTCCCGGCCATGTCGGCGCGCGCAAGCTGCTGGCGACGATCTACCTTCGTCGCAACGAAGCTGAAAAGGCGTTGCAGACGTTGACGCCCGTGCGCGAGACAGGCGCGAACGACGTGCAGCTGCTGAGCCTTCTCGGCGAGGCGTATATGCGCTTGCGACGGTTCGACGATGCCACGCAGATCCTGGAGCAGGCGGCGAAGATCGACCCGAACAATCGCGGCGTGCTCGCCAATCTCGGCGCAAGCAATCTACAGACCGGGCAGCGTGAGGAAGGTCTCGCCCAGCTGGAATCGGTGCTCTTGAAGGATCCGACCATATCAGGTGCGTCGAACCTGCTGGTCTTCTCCCTCATTCGCGAGCGCAACTTCGAGAAAGCGCGGTCGGTCGCCGAGGATTTGAAGGCTCGGATCAAGGATAGTCCGCTGCCGAACTTCTATCTCGGCCTGATCGCCCTCGCGGAAGGCAAGGCGGACCTCGCCGAAACCGAATTGAAACGCTCGATCGAAGTGTCGCCGACATTCCGTCTCGCGACCGCCCAGCTCGGCAACATGAAGATCGCGCAGGGCAAGTTCGACGAGGCGGCACAGCTCTTCGAGCGTCAGCTGCAGGCGTCGCCCCGCGACACGGATACCATGCTGAGCCTCGCGGACCTCGAGATCCGCCGTAACCAGCTCGATCGGGCGCAGCAATGGCTGGAGCGGGCGATCGCGACGGATGAGCGCGCGATCACGCCGCGGTTCATCAGGACCGAGCTCTTCCTGTCGCGCAACGATGTACAAAAGGCCCTGGTCGCCAGCCGCGATCTCCTGAACATCGCGCCTCAGGATCCGCGTGTCATCGAACTGATGGGGCGCGTTCATTTCGCCAATCAGGATCCGACGAACGCCGCAACGATGTTCCGGCGTGCGGCTGCGCTGAATCCGTCGGCGGCGAATGTTCACCAGCGTCTCGGCGCCGCGCTCCTGGCGGCGAACGACGATGTTGGCGCGCGCGCGGCGTTCGAGGAAGCCATCCGCGCCCAGCCGGACTCTGCCGCTGCGTGGAGCGACCGCATCCGGCTCGAAGCCCAGAAAGTCGGCGGGCCGGCCGCCTTGCAAGTCGCGGAACGGCTGCGTCAGCAATATCCGGATGCGATGCCGGGTGATCTGGTGGTTGGCGACCTTCAACTCGCCTTCAACCGCTTGCCCGAGGCCCGGACCGCCTTCGAAGCCGCATTGCAAAAGGGGCCGAGTTCGGACGCCGTCAACCGGCTGTTCCTGATCCGGCTGCGTTCGGGCGAACCTGCCGACCAGGCTGTGGCCTTCCTGCGCGATTGGCTCGGACGCTATCCGCAAGACAGCCAGGTGCGTTTCCAGCTCTCGAGCTACATGATCGAGAACGGCCGTTTGCCGGAGGCGATCGTCGAGACCGAGGAACTGCTCAAGCGCGATCCCAACAACGCCGTGACCCTCAACAATCTGGCGTGGCTCTACAACGAGAAGAAAGATCCGCGGGCGCGTGAACTGGCGGAGCGTGCGTACAAGCAGGCACCGGATGCACCGGCGGTGATGGATACCTATGGCTGGATCCTGTTCACCAGCGGCGACCATCAAAAGGCCGTCGAGTTGCTGCGCGGCGCCGCGCAGAACGCGCCGCGAGAGGGACAGATCCAGTATCACTTCGCGGCCGCCCTCGCCGAGACGGGCAAGCGCGACGAGGCCAAACAGATCCTTCGCGAAGTGCTTGGCACGCGGCGCGTATTCGTGGGACGCGACGACGCGGTGCGTCTGCTGCAGCGTCTGGAGTAGGCGCCGCTCCACGCCAACAAGTGTGGCGAAACGGCGGCTCTTCAGGAGCCGCCGTTTTCGTTATCGATGTCCGTCAAGAGCGGCCGTTTCCCGCCGCCACGAGTTCACCGAGCCGGGCGCCGGCTTCGCGACGCAGGAACGTCTCGAACATCAGCAGCAGCCAGAGGGTGCGCGAATGATCGCGCAGCCCACTTTGATGCTGATCGAGCAGCCGGGCGATCGTGGTGAGGTCGAAGAAGCGGCTATCGGCGAGCGCGCCGCCGAGCAATGCTTCGCGGACACGTCCGCGCAGCTGGTCGCGGAACCACCGCGCGAGCGGTACCGAGAATCCCTGCTTGCGGCGATAGAGGATTTCCCGCGTCAGACGCTTCTCGAGAGCACGCTTGAGGATCCACTTGCCCGAGGTCCCCCGCAGCTTGAGTTCCGGCGGCAGAGTCGCCGCCCATTCGATCAGACGATGGTCGAGGAAGGGAGACCGCGCCTCCAGGCTCACCGCCATGCTGGCGCGATCGACCTTGGTGAGGATGCCGCCGGGCAGCCATGTCTTGAGGTCGAGATACTGCGCCCACACCAACGGGTCGTGATGCGGCGCTTCGACAGCATAGCGGCCAAGCACGCTGACGGCGTGATGGCCGTCGAGCTCACGCTTGAGCGTCGGAGAGAACAGCGCATCGCGCGTCGCGTCATCGACCACCGAGACGTTGACGAAGAACGCTTCCAACGGGTCCAGGGCGAGTTCCGACAGCGTGGTCTTGGCGCGCAGAGGTCGTGGCGCCCAATCCGCCTTGGGATAGATGCGCGCGAGGGCGCCGAAGAAGCGGCGTCGGATGCCCGCCGGGACGAGCGCGCGCACCCGCTCTTCCCGGGCATGCCAGAGATAGCGGCGATATCCGCAGAACACCTCGTCGCCGCCATCGCCGGAGAGCGCGACGGTGACATGCTCGCGCGCAGCGGCGCAGACCTGGAGCGTGGGGATCGCCGATGCATCGCCAAACGGCTCGTCGTAGATGTCGCCCAACCGGTCGATCAGGTCGAAGGCGTCGGCGTCGAC
>JANNTF010000604.1:0-2540 GCA_031403455.1 Alphaproteobacteria bacterium
CGCGCGCGACGTCGTGCTGATGACCGAAGTCGCGGATGAAACCACGTACGTCCGGCACCACAAGAAGAAGATCGCCTTCATCCTCTCTGCCATGCGCCATTTCGCCGAGGAGCTGCGTGACGCGGGTTGGCGCGTCGACTACGTGACGCTCGACGACCCCGCCAATACCGGCTCGTTCACGGGTGAGCTCGCCCGCGCCGTCGCCCGCCACGCGGCCAGCCGCGTCATCGTCACGGAGCCGGGCGAGTGGCGCGTGCGCGAGATGATGCGGCGCTGGACCGCCGAGATCGGCGTTCCCATCGAGATTCGAGACGACATGCGGTTCTTCTGCTCAACCGAGCGCTTCCGGCGCTGGACCGCAGGACGCAAGAGCCTGCGCATGGAGTTCTTCTATCGCGAGATGCGGCGCGACCATGCCGTGCTCCTCGACGTCGCCGGCGACCCCGAGGGCGGCCGCTGGAATTTCGATGGAGAGAATCGCAAAACCCTGCCGGACGACCTGCCGCCCCCGCCGCGCCTTGATTTCGCGAACGATGCCATCACGCGCGACGTGCTGATCACGGTGGCGAAGCGTTTCGATGCGCATTTCGGCGATCTGCTGCCGTTTCATCTCGCGGTCACCCGACGCGATGCACGCACCGCCTTCGACGTCTTCCGGCGCGACATCCTGCCGTTCTTCGGCGACTACCAGGATGCGATGAAATCCGGCGCGCCGTTCCTCTGGCACGCCGTGATCTCGCCCTATCTGAATGTCGGATTGCTCGACGCGCGCGAGATCGTGAGCGCGGTGGAAGAGGCCTATCGCGACGGTCATGCGCCGCTCAATGCGGCGGAGGGCTTCATCCGCCAGGTGCTGGGGTGGCGCGAATATGTCCGCGGCATCTACTGGATGGAGATGCCCGCCTACGCGACCACCAATGCGCTGGGCGCCCGGCGCGACCTGCCGAGCTTCTATTGGTCGGCACAGAGCGACATGAACTGTATGGCACAGACCATTGGTGACACGCGACGGCATGCCTATGCGCATCACATCCAGCGACTCATGATCACGGGAAATTTCGCGCTCCTCATCGGCGTCGCACCCGCGCAGATCGAGGAATGGTACCTCGCCGTCTACGCGGACGCCTTCGAATGGGTCGAATTGCCGAACACCCATGGCATGGCGATGTTCGCCGATGGCGGCCTTCTGGCCTCCAAGCCCTACGCAGCGAGCGGCAAATACATCGACCGCATGTCCGATTATTGTGGCGCGTGCCGCTACGACGTCGCGAAGAGCGATGGCGCGAACGCTTGCCCCTTCAACCTCCTGTACTGGAATTTCATGATCGAGCACGCCGAGTTCCTCAGCCACAACGCGCGCATGGCGATGCCCTACCGGACGCTCGGCAAATTCTCGCCGCAGAAGCGCGTCCAGCTGCGCGCCGATGCACAACGCTTCCTGGCGACGCTCACATGACCGTCACCTGGATCACCGGCGCGTCTTCCGGCATCGGCGAAGCGCTGGCCTTGCGGCTCGCGCGCGATGGCCGACAAATTGCGATTTCGGCGCGCAACGCGGACGCCCTCGCGGCGATCGCGCGCGGAGCGGGGAACTCGATGCACGACTTCGCGCTCGACGTCACGGATGCGGCCGCCTGCGCGCGAACCGTCCACGCGATCGAAGCCGCGCATGGCGCGATCGACCTGGCGATCCTCAACGCCGGGACACACGCACCGATGTCGGCCGATGATTTCTCGGTCGCGACCGCCCGCTCGCTGGTCGAAATCAACCTCATGGGCACGATCAACTGCCTCGCGCCGCTGCTCGCATCGATGCGCGTGCGGGGTCGCGGCCACATCGCCATCGTCGCCTCGGTCGCCGGCTATGGCGGCTTGCCCACCGCAGCCGCCTACGGCGCGACCAAGGCGGCGCTCATCAACATGGTCGAAGCGCTGAAACCCGATTGCGACCGCCTCGGCATCAAGCTGCAACTCGTCAATCCTGGTTTCGTGAAGACGCCGTTGACGGACAAGAACGCGTTTCCGATGCCATTTCTGCTACCGGTCGAGAAGGCCGTCGATGGCTTCGTCGCCGGCCTCGCCAGCGATCGCTTCGAGATCGTCTTCCCGCGGCGCTTTGCGCTGCTGCTGAAGCTGCTGAACATGCTGCCCTACCGCGCCTATTTCGCCGTGGTCCGGCGGATGACCGGCAAATGACCGATATCGGCCGCGCACTCGGCGCCTATGCGCGCTTCTACGAGGGGATGTCGCGCGACACGCTGCCGCAGATCGAAACCCTGCTCGCACCGGAGATCCGCTTCAGAGATCCGTTCAACGATGTGCGCGGTCCCGCCAAATTCGTGAAGATCCTGACGATGATGTACCAGCACGGCACGCCGCGTTTCGAGGTGACCGACCAAGCCGTCGGCGCCGAGGCCGGTTACCTGCGCTGGCGCTACACCTCGGACCCGGGCACCGGCGCGCCGCCATGGATCATCATCGGCATGAGCGAAATCCACTTCGATCGGGACGGTCGAGTCGTCGAGCACATCGACGCGCGC
>JANNTF010000605.1:0-1704 GCA_031403455.1 Alphaproteobacteria bacterium
GCGATGACCAGGCGCTGGCCCTTGATCGGGATGTTGTGAACCAGATGCGCAACGATGAACCCGATCAGGGCCTTGAAGATCACCGCGCTGATGGCGAACAGGCAGGATTGCCAGACCACCATCCAGAAGGTTTCGCGGTCGAACAGGAATTCGAAGTTCTCCAGGCCGACGAATTCCTCCATCGACTTGTTGAGCGTCGCCAGCATGAGCGCGTAGCCGGCCGGATAGACCACCAGCGCCAGGATGATGATGATGAGCGGCAATGCCATCAGGAAGGCGATCGTCGATCGCCGCTTCATGGCCTTCTGCAGGCCGGTGCGCGTCGGGCGTACCAATGCCGGGCCGCCGCTCGCGACCGTGTTCATGGCCATTGCTGTGTTCCCTGCTCTTCCGTTCGATCGGCCACGGCCACCGCACGGATCGGAGAGGCTTGCTCTCCGATCCGTACTGGGAGCCGCAACTGCGTCAGGCGCGCTTGAAGCCCTGCAGTTCCTTTTGTGCCCACTCGATGGTCTTGTCGATCGACTCGTTTTGGGTCGTCACGCGCGCGACCATCCTCGTCATGGTCGCCTGCGTATAGATCTGGTTGGCCATCTTCGGCGGGCAGGGCGCCGCGGCGATCGTCTGGATCTGGTGCGAATGCGGGTTCGGGTAGTGGTAGAGCGTGCCCTTCGGCGGCTCGACCTCGCCCCAGGTCTTCAGCGTCGTCAGATTGGCGAAGGACGGCAAATCGTAGCCCTGGCTGGCCTCGACGAGCTGGGCGATCGCCGCCGGCTGGCACAGCGCCGTAATCAGGCTCTTGGCTGCGGTCTTGTTCTTCGAGAAATTCCACACCCCCCAGAAATACGGCAGGAATGGCGCGAAACGCCCCTTCGGTCCGGACGGCATGCCGTGCGTCCAGCATTGCTGCGCGATCTGCGGCGCGTCACGCTTGGCCACCGCCCAGGCGCTCGGCGGATTCATGATCAGCGCGCCGCGACCGGAGACGAGCCAGCGATTATTCGACCCGTCGTCCCAGGAGAACACGTCCTGTGGCAGCCACTGCACGAGTCGCTTGGAATACTCGAGCACCTGCTTCACCGCGTCGGATTTCACGATGATCTCGCCCTTGGCGTTGGCGAGTTGCGCGCCGTAGCCCTGGAACAAGGCGCCGACCCAATCGACGGCGTCGGAGGTTTGTCCCAGCGGGAGCCCGAACGGCACGCCGGCCTTGTGGCATTTCTCGGCGGCCACCAGGAACGTGTCCCAGGTCCACGCATCGGCCTTCGGGGCGGCGCCGGCCGGATACATCGCCTGCACGTCGATGCCGGCATGCTGCTTCATCAGGTCGAAGCGGGTCGAGGGGCCCTTCATCTGGGCGCCGTACGTCGACGGGATCGACATCCACTTGCCCTTGATCTGGGCCAGGTACTTTGCGACACTCGAGACATCGCCGTTCTCCTTGATGAGATCGGCCATGATGTCGTCGACGGGCTCGAGCACTTCGTGGTTGCGCGACGTCTGCCAGGACGGCAGGTAGTACAGAGGCGGCTGGTGGTAGCCGAGCCCCCAGAGAATGCGCGACATCACGACTTCGGTCTGGGCTTCGGGGCCAACCTTCGCGCTCCACTCCACGCCCTTCGGGTCCTCGACGTCGAAGCTCGTGCTGAAGCCGAGGTCGTCCTTACCCACGACTTTATATACGGCGTCTGGCGCCGGCGCGTA
>JANNTF010000606.1:0-6469 GCA_031403455.1 Alphaproteobacteria bacterium
CAACGTGCGCGCCGCGCGCAATTTCGCGACCTCCATGAACAGGTTCATCCCGATCCCGAAGAAGAAGCTCAGCCGCGGCGCGAAGTGATCGATGTCGAGACCCCTCGCGCGCGCGACGCGGACATATTCGAGTCCGTCGGCGAGCGTGAAGGCGAGTTCCTCGACGCAGGTCGCTCCCGCTTCCTGCATGTGATAGCCGCTGATCGAGATCGAGTTGAATTTCGGCATGTGCTTCGCCGTGTGCTCGATGATGTCGGCGACGATGCGCATGCTCGGGCCCGGCGGGTAGATGTACGTATTGCGGACCATGAACTCCTTGAGGATGTCGTTCTGGATGGTGCCGGAGAGCTGGCTCTGCGCGACGCCCTGCTCCTCGCCCGCGACGATGAAGCCGGCGAGCACCGGCAGCACCGCGCCGTTCATCGTCATCGACACGCTCATGCGATCGAGCGGGATGCCGTCGAACAGGATCTTCATGTCCTCGACGGAATCGATCGCCACGCCCGCCTTGCCGACATCGCCCACGACGCGGGGATGGTCGCTGTCGTAACCGCGATGCGTGGCGAGATCGAAGGCCACCGACAATCCGGCCTGGCCGTTCTTCAGGCCCTCCTTGTAGAAGCGGTTCGAGTCTTCGGCGGTCGAGAACCCCGCATATTGGCGAATCGTCCAGGGCCGATTCGCGAACATCGTCGCGCGCGGGCCGCGCACGAAGGGCGCGAAACCCGGCAGATTGTCGAGATGCGCCAGACCCTCGAGATCGGCCGCCGTATAGAGCGGCTTTATCTTGATCCCCTCGGGCGTCGCCCAGGCAAGACTCTCCGAAGCGGCGCCCTTGAGTTCGACGCGCGCCAGGTTTTCCCAGTCCGGGAGGGATTTGGAAGGGTCTTCGTTCATGCCTGCGACTCCGACAAGTCGCATGGATTTTAACTCTATTTCCTTAACGCGAGTCCGAGACTTACGTCCGGTTCGGGCATCCCGGCGCCGGATGGCCTTAACCATCCACAGGCAAGGCCACGGGGGCGCCGAGGCGCAGGCAAGCGATTGGCGCCTCGAACCCGCGCACTGCCATCAGATCCTGCGTCGCTGGCCGCGCGGCGAGCACAGCGGCCGCGCCGGGATCGGCCGCCAAGGCCGCGGACACCACGATCTCGCCACCGCCCGCCGCATGCCCCAGCCGCGCCGCGAGATTGACCGTCGAGCCGAAGTAGTCGAGGCGATCGTTGAGTGTCACGACGATGCAGGGGCCGGCATGCACGCCGATCTTGACCACCAACCCCTCATTGCGTCCGAGTTCGAGACTGGCGTTGAGCCGCGCGATCCCCTCTTCCACGGCGAAGGCGGCGCGCAGCGCCGCGCCCGGATCGGAGAAGGCGGCCATCACGGCATCGCCGATCGTCTTGACCACCCCACCATCATGCGCGCGCACCGCTTGCGTCAGCACCGCGAAATGCTCGCGCACGAGGTGATAGGCCCGCGCATCGCCGACACGGCGATAGAGCGCCGTCGAGCCGGCGAGATCGGTGAACATCAGCGCCACATTGGCGATCGCCACCTCGTCGCCCGGGCGTAGCACCTCGTGCGAGAAGAGATCGCGAAACGCCTGCATCGCGGTTACCCGCTCGGCCAGCAAGGCGTCGGCGATCCAGGCGCGCGACTCGATGACCAGCGTGGCGTCCGTCGCGCGCCGGTTCTCGATCACGATACGGCCGGGCGATGCGCCCGCGCCCGCGCGCACCGATCCCGGCTCGGCGATCAGGGCGGGGAACAAACCGCCATCATGCGTGATCAGCGCCTCACCCGGGGGATGCAGGCCACGCAAGCGATAGGCGCCGGCGGGAAGTTCGGCCTCGAGCTCGCGCCGCTCCCCAGGCGCCAGGGTCTGCTGCACCACGACATGCGGCGTGGTCATCGGCCCGAACAGGCAGAATTCGCCGCCCGCGATCGGGCGGATGGCGGCGGCGGGGCGAAACGTCAGCTCGACGTTGCGCGTGAAGTCGCGTTCGTAGTCGATGTTGCAGGTCGCGCAATGCGCGCCCGTCGGCACGCGATCGAGCGACGCGGCGGAGGATTTCGGCCCGCGACAATTCGGGCAGAGCAGCTCCCATTGCAGCTCGAGCAGTCCGGCGCGCACGGCGGCGAGGCAGGCTTCGATAACGTGGCGCTCACCCTCGCCCCAGTTCCGCGCCAGACGGATGGGCCGGAGATGCCCGAGTTCGAGTTCGGGCGCGCGCGTGGTGAACCCGCTGAGCCGCTGGGCCAAGGCCGCCGGCACGCCGAGTTCGATCATCTTCGCTTCGGCGGCGGCGGCGCGCGTCAGGGCGGTCGCGTCGAGGACCGGCGGCGCCACCTCGAACGGGTGCTCACGCGCGCCCTGCGCATAGGCGTTCGCCTCGGCCGCCAGCCGCGTGAATTTCTTCTCCACATTGGCGAAGAAGCCGCCGGCGAGAACGAGCCGTCCAATGAGGCCGCGCGGCTCGACCTCCATCGTGTAGGTGCCACGCGACCCCGTGCCATCCGGTGTGAGCGCGAGCGACGCAACCAGAGTCTTGAACGGTCCGCGCGCGAAGCTGCGAGCGTGACGGAAGGCGCGCGCGCGAACCCAATCGACGGGATGCTCGCGCCAGCTCAGCGCGAAGGGGCCGAGCTTCGCCTCGCCGCGATAGACGACGCTGCCATCGGGTTGCGGCTCCTCGACGATCCGATGCTTGGGCAGATCAGCCGCCTCATTGAAGCGCGCGGTATCGGCCATCGCCGGCCAGATCCGGGCCGGCGGCACGTCGAATTTCCACGTCCAGATGCGGGTGACCATCGCGCCCATGATGTTGGCGCGCAAGCTCTCACGGACAGGCCGACCGCGCCATGCCGACGCGGCGGACTGGCCCGCTAGTTGAGCTCGGCTGCGGACTTGCCCTTGATCCGCGGCCAAGCCTGATCGGCCTTGCCGATGAAGCCAGGCATATCGGCGCTCCAACGCTCGCCGATGCTGCGGTTGAAATTCAGATAGAGCTTGCCGTCAACGATCTTCCAGACCGCGGGATCGCCATCCGCCTTCTTGCCGAGCGCCGAGGCATAGGCGCAATAGCCACCGTATTGCGGCAGGAATTTCTCAGGCGCAGCGACAAAGGCCGCGTGATTGGCCGCGGTCGCGAAGCGGTAGGTCGCACCGTCATGGACGGCCGAGATCTCCGCCGTGCCAGGTCTCGGCTGCCCGTCAATGAAATAGGCGACCGGATCGAAACCCCTCAGCGCCAGCCCGGCTCGATCGAGATTGAGTTCGGGTCCCGCGGCAAAAGCAGCCGGCGCCATCAGAAGCAGGAATGCGATCAGTCGCGTGAGAGAGCCCAGCATGTCGACCTCGCTGATTCGAAGGATGGAAGTCTGGCGCGACGGCTCACGCGCCGAAAATAACGAACCCGTGCTTCACGCAAGCGTGAGCGTCGGCGCGGATGTCACCAACGCAGGCTCGGAATTGCGTAGCTCGGGCGGGCGGCATGCTCGGCCAGCAGCGCGGCGAGGCGATCGGCGACCGGTAACTCACCCATGAGCAGCCCATGCGCTTCGCCGTGAATACCGCCAGGGATCAGTGCGCTGTCCAGCCCGGCCGTATTGGCGCCGGCAATATCCGTGAGTACGCCGTCGCCAACACACAGCACGCGCGTGCGCGCCGGCCGACCGAGAAGTTCGAGCGCCGTGGCGTAGACCTGGGGGTGCGGCTTGCCGTGATAGACCACTCGGCCACCGAGTTCGGCGTAGCGCTGGGCGATAAGGCCGGCGCAGATCAGCTGCTGGTCGCCGCGCATGACCAAGAGATCCGGATTGGCGCAGAGCATCGGCAACGCCCGTGCGCGGCATTGCTGCAGGGTCGCCTCATGCGAGTCGAGCGATGCGTGGTCCTCGTGCGGCCCGGTGCACAAGACGAAATCGGCGGCCGCCGGATCCTCGGTGCGAATGGCCGCGCCGTCTTCGAAGATCGTCACATCGCGCGGCGGCCCGAGATGGTAACCGATGCGCCCGAGCCCGGCATGCACGGGATCGTTGCGTAGTTTGAGTGCGAGCCACGCCGATTCGCCGGAACTCAGGATCCGGTCGTAGAGATCAGGGCCGATTCCCATCCGCTGCAGCATCTCCTGCACCGGCGTCACGCGACGCGGCACGTTGGAGAGCAGCAGCACGCGCTTGCCCGCTTCGCGCATCGCCGCCAGCGCTTCGGGCGCGCCGGGATAGGGCTTCAGCCCATCATGCACGCAGCCCCAGAGATCGAGGATGAACGCGTCATAGCGCGCGGCGACCGCGGCGAGGCCGGGAAGGATGATCGGTTGAGCTGTCATGGCGCGCGGTTGTGCCACGCTCCATGCGGCAAGACCAAGCGCCGCGGCGGCGCGCCAGACATGCGACGCCAATGGCTAGGAGCGCCAGCGTGCCGGGCGCTGGAACCGCGGCAGCGACTTCGCCGTCGGACAATTCGAGCGTCAGCGGCACCAGCGACGAAGGCGGCGCTGGCGCGGCGAACTCGATCAGGATCGGCTCGTCCGAGGCGCCTCCGGTCAGCTCGTCGAACAGCCCGGTAGTACCGACGCCGGTCGAGAAGTCATAGAACACCGACAAAGGGAACTCGTCTGGAAAATCGCCTGAAATGACCGCGCGGCGATAGGGCAGCGTCAGGAGGTCGAAATCCGTCGGCCCGAGACCGGCGGTGAAGGGCGCCAGCGCATTGAGAGGGAAGACGAGCTGCACCGTTCCGTCGGCCAGCACCGTCCTGGACCCGGGGCCGGTATTCAGGAACACGAGATCGCCGGCGGCGTCGGTGCCGACGGCATCGGCGTCGAGGGGCACGACATCGGTGCCGGGCGCGAAGTTGAGCTTGATCGACTTGAGCTTCTCGCCGTTGGGCGAGGTGACGAAGCGGAACTGGACGCAGTTGATGAAGCCCGAGAGCGTGCAGTCGAGCAGGTCGACGGGGGCCGGCGGGTGCGCCGTCACGCGCGCGAGATTCACCGCGAACAGCGGATCGCGCATGTCGGTGATCTGGGCCGCGGTGACTTGATCGAGCGTCCCCGTCGGCGCGATCTGCGTCAGCAGGGTCGGCGTCTGCCGGATGTTGCCGTCCCCCATCAGATTCTGCGCGACAGCGACGTGATTGAGCCCGAGATTATGCGTCAGCTCGTGCGCGAGCGTGTCACGCCGCGCGCCGGTGTCGACGATGGCGCCGTTCGAGTTGATCAGTCCGATGCCGACGACGCCCGAACCGAGCGCGGTCGGCGTGCCGGCGAGATTCACCTCGCGCAGATCCTGAACGAAGAAGACGTTGAGCGTGGTCGATTGCGCGCTCAGGCCGAGCGTCGCGAGATGCGACCCGCGCATCAGCACGCGCGCCTCGTCGGTCGGGCTTGCACTGGCGGCGACGGTGTCGACAATCAGAAAATCCGAACGGTTGAGCCTGAGGGTCGGCGCCACGCCGACGATCAAGTCGGCCTGACGGAAGATCGTGTTGACGAAGTCCATCGGCAGGTCGACCGGCGCGCAGGTGACGCCGGCATCGTCGCAGACCTGGATCGGCTGGATCGACAGGCTCTGGATCGGCAGCGCGAGCGCGGGTGCCGCGAGCGCGAGCCCGAGCGTGCCGGCAACGGTGAGTCGTCGAAGCATCAGGCCCCTCGTTTCCGCCGGCTGAACGCGCGGCATCCGAGGTCAGCACGTCCTTGCGTGACTCAGCAACGACGAAGCGACGCGAAAATCCTTGCCGGAATGCGACCACAGGTGCAGCGCCGGCTTCATCGCGGATCAAGCGGCCTTGGCCAAGCGCGGCTCGCCGAACAAGAAGCCCTGGCCGAAATCGATCGGATAGTCGAGCAACTCGACGAGCAGTGGTTCGCTCTCGATGCGCTCGACGATCCGGTTGATCGCGTTGCGCTCGAGCGCGGCCTTGAAGCGACGCAGGTCGAGCCGTGGCTCGTCCTCTTGCGTCGCGCGCAGCAGGCGCTGCGCATCGACCTTGACGAAGCGGATGTGGCGCGCAGCAAGCGCATCGACATCGAGATTGAGGTCGCTCACCTGGTCCATCGAGAAGCGAAAGCCGAGCCGCGCCAGGCGCTCGAGCTCGAGCATCACGGTTGCGCCGTGGCGCGCGATGTGACCCTGGGCGAACTCGAAGATCAGCTGGCCGGCGAGTTCGCGGTTCTCAGCGATGAAGGCGGTGAAGTCGCGAAAGAAGCGCTGATCGGCGAGTGAATGCTCGGAGAGGTTGACGAAGACGCCAACCTCGCGATTCGCCTTCTGCATGCGGCGCACGAGCTGGACGCAGCGGAACAGCAGCATGTTGTCGATCGCCCCGATCAGGCCCTCACGCTCAGCGCCGGAGAGGTATTGTTCGGGCTTGATCATGCGGCCGTCGGGGGTGCGGATGCGCGAGAAGCACTCATAGAAGCGATGCTTGCGCTGCGGCAAGCTGACGATCGGTTGGACGAAC
>JANNTF010000607.1:0-3328 GCA_031403455.1 Alphaproteobacteria bacterium
GGCGGTCGGCGCCTTGCCAGCGCGATCCGTGCGCATTCCCGGTGCCATCGTCGACGCGGTCGTTGTCGATCCGACCCAGGCGATGAGCTACGACATTCCCTATGACCCGACTATGTCGGGCGAGATCAAAGGCCCCGCGCCGCGCGAGGCCGCACAGCCCTTCACCGTGCGACAGGTGATCGCACGGCGCGGCGCGGCGGAACTGCGCGACGGCGCCGTGCTCAACTACGGCTTCGGCATTCCCGACGGCATCGCCAAGCTGATCGCCGCGTCGGGCCAGCTCGACCGCTACTACCAGACCATCGAGCACGGCACCTATGGCGGCGAGCTGCTCGAAGGCTCGCTGTTCGGTTATGCGCGCAACGCCACCGCGATGATCGACGGCCCGTCGCAATTCGATTTCTATTCCGGCGGCGGGCTCGACATCGCCTTCCTCGGTTTCGGCGAGATCGACGAGGCCGGCCACGTCAACGTGTCGAAACTCGGCGGCGTGACCGTCGGACCGGGCGGCTTCATCGACATCGCGCAGAATGCGCGCAAGGTCGTGTTCTGCGGCACCTTCGACGCCAAGGGCACCGATTTCGAGATCGGGGGTGGCAAGCTCGCCATTCATCGCCACGGCGATGTCGCCAAGCTCGTCGGCAAGGTCGAGCAGATCACCTGGTCGGGCAGCGAGGCGCTCAAGCGCCGGCAGGACGTCGTCTACGTCACCGAGCGCGCCGTGTTCCGCCTCACCCAAGCCGGCGTGGCGCTGATCGAGGTCGCACCGGGGATCGACATCCGACGCGACATCCTCGAGCGCATGCAATTCGCGCCGCAGATTCCGCGTCAGCCGGCCTTGATGGCCGCGGCGCATTTCACACAATAGGAGAGACTCATCGTGACCGCCGTTCGCATCGCCGTCATCGGCGCCGGATTGATCGGGCGCAAGCACATCGACGTGCTGCGCAAGGGCGGCGCCGACTACACCCTCGCGGGCGTCGCCGATCCCGCGCCCGCCGCCGCCGAGGAAGCGCAGCGCCTCGGCTATCCGATCTACAGGACGATCGAGGAGATGCTCGATCGCGTGAAGCCCGAGGGCGCGGTGATCGCCGTCCCCAACCAGATGCATCACGCGGCGAGTCTCGCGTGCATCGCGCGGGGCGTCCACGTGCTCGTCGAGAAGCCGATCGCGGACTCGATCGCCGCCGCCCTCGAAATCTGCGATGCCGCGGCGAAGGCGAAAGTCGGCGTGCTCGTCGGCCATCATCGCCGCCACAATCCGCTGATGCGCAAGGCCGCGGAGATCATCCGTGATGGCGGCGTGGGCAAGATCGTGGCGGTGAACGGCATGTGGCTCAGCCGCAAGCCCGATCCCTACTTCAATGTCGCGTGGCGACGCGAGCCGGGCGGCGGGCCGATCCTGATCAACGCCATCCACGACATCGACTGCCTGCGCATGCTGTGCGGCGATGTCGAGACGGTCCAAGCGGCGAGCGGCGCCACCGTCCGCCCCTATCCGGTCGAGGACACCGCCGGCGCGGTGCTGCGCTTCAAGAACGGCGCGATCGGCACGTTCATCGTATCCGACGCCGCCTCCGCGCCATGGTCCTGGGAATGGACCTCGCGCGAGAATCCCCTGCGTCCTTTCGAACCGGAGAGCTGCTACCTCGTGGCCGGTACGCGCGGCTCGCTCGCCGTCCCGTCTCTGCAGCATCGCTGGCACGAGCCGGGGCACGAGGATTGGGATGTCGAGCTGACGCAGCGCCGCGTGCATGTCGCGCTCGAGGATGCCTACTACGCCCAGGCGCGCAACCTCGCTGACGTGGTGCGCGGCAAGGCAGCCCCGGTGCTCGATGGCCTTGGCGGTACGCGAACCCTGGCCACGACGCTGGCGATCACCGAGTCCGCCAAGACGGGTGTCCCGGTGAACGTCGACGATTTCATGGAACGCGCGGGCAGCCGTTCGCAAAATCACGCGAAGGGGAACTGAGATGAGCGGCAAGACTCGCGCCGCCTGCGTGATTGGCTTCCCCGCCAAGCATTCGCGCTCGCCCAAGCTCCACGGCTATTGGCTCAAGCGCTACGGGGTCGACGGCGATTATCGCGTCGAGGAGATTCCGCCAGCGGAGTTCCCCGTCTTCGTGACCAACCTCGCGGCGCGCGGCTATGTCGGCGCCAATGTCACGCTGCCGCACAAGGAGAAGGCCTTCGAGCTGTCGGAGCCCGACGCGCGGGCGAAGGCGGTCGGCGCCTCGAACACGCTGTGGCTCGACGGTGGCCGGCTGCGCTCGACCAACACCGATGTCGAGGGATTCATCGGCGCGCTCGATGCCTGCGCGCCGGGCTGGGACAAGCGCGGCGGCGACGCGGTGGTTCTCGGCGCCGGCGGCGCCGGCCGCGCGGTGGTCTACGGCCTGATCGAGCGCGGCATCAAGCGCATCCATGTCGTCAATCGGACCTTCGAGCGCGCCGCGGCTTTTCGCGAGCGCTTCGGTGACAGCGTGCAGCCGACGCGCTGGGAGGACATGTCACGCGTTCTCGCGGGTGCGACCCTGCTCGCCAACGCGACTTCGCTCGGCATGAAGGGGCAGCCGGAGCTGAGTATCGATCTCGCGCCGATGGCGGCCAATGCCGTCGTCTCCGACATCGTCTACATCCCGCTCAAGACCGGCGTCCTGCAGAAGGCCGAGGCGCGCGGCTTCAAGACCTCCAACGGCCTGGACATGCTGCTCTACCAGGCGGTGCGCGGCTTCGAGTTGTGGTTCGGCGTGCGCCCCGAGGTCACCAGGGAGCTGCGCGACATGCTCGTCGCGGACATCCTCAAGAGCTGACGCTCAGCCGCGCGCGAGTTCGGCGCGCATCCAATTCGCGTAGGCGGCGATTCCGGCGTCGAGCGTGTGGCGAAGCCTGTAGCCCGTGTCCTGCGTGAAGCGATCGCCGGCGAGCGGGCCGCGCAGACTCGTGTAGCTCGTCCAGGGCAGAGTGCCCGCGCCGAGTTCGATCACCGCGCCCGGCACGGCGCGCATCACTGCCTCAGCCACTTCACGCGCCGTGTAGTTCACGCCGGAGCTGAGATGATAGACATCGTGCTGCAGGTTCGGCGCCAAGGCAGCCGTCAGCAGTCCCTCCGCGACGTCGCCGACGAAGGTGAAATTCGCTGCGAAATCGCCGCCATCCTCGCGGATGGCCTCGCCCGCCAGCGCGCGCTTGAGAAATGACGGGATCGGGCCGCGCGTCGGGCTATCGGTGATGATCGGTGGTCCATAGACCCAGGAGATCCGCACGGCGGAAGCGGAGAGACCGTAGACGTTGCGGTACATGCGCGTCAGCAGCTCGGCCGCGGCCT
>JANNTF010000608.1:0-3310 GCA_031403455.1 Alphaproteobacteria bacterium
ATCAAGCGGACATGCGCGACGCGCCGGGCGCACCGCGCGGATCACGACAACGGCCCGAGGGCCGCGCAATCACTCCTCAGACCCTGCGTCGCCCGCCGCACGAGGGTCTTCGCCTTCTGCCGCAATCTCCTCATCCGGCGGCTCGGCCGGCGCCTCGTAGGGCACGCCTGCGACCTGCGTATCGGCCGCCAGCAATTCCATCATGTCTTCTTCGGGCTCTTCGGTCTCGACCTGCTTCTGCAACCCCGTGATCAGCGATTGCTGGAGCATGTCGAGATCGACCAGGGAGTCGGCGATTTCGCGTAACGCGACGACCGGGTTCTTGTCGTCGTCGCGCTCCAGCGCGAGCGGGGCGCCGGCGGAGATCTCGCGTGCACGTTGAGCGGCGAGCAGGACGAGATCGAAACGATTGGGAACTTTGTCGACGCAATCTTCGACGGTGACGCGAGCCATCGGGGGGAACTCCGGCCAGAACCAGGGGATCGGGCAATATACGGGCGTCGTCCCACTGCCGCAACAAAACATACCGACTTTCATTCCTCCGACGCGTCGAGCCGCTCGGCATCGGTTCCCGGCGGCAGGACGGCCAGCAGATCGTCAACCGACGCACCGCTCCGGGGATGACGCCAATTCGGGGCAATTTCGGCCAAGGGTCGCAGCACGAAGCCGCGGCGCGCGAGCCGAGGATGCGGCAGTTCCGGCGGCGCGCCTGCCGGCCGCAGGATCCCATCGTAATCGATCAGATCGAGGTCGATCGATCGCGGCGCGTTGGCCAATCCGCGGCTCCGGCCCAGCGATCGCTCGATGGCATGCAGCGCCGCGAGGAGCGCCGCTGGATCGAGCGCCGTGTGGACCGCTACGACGCCGTTCACGAAGGGGGGATCGTCAGGATCCGGCCACGCGGGCGAACGCCACCAATGGCTGCGCGCTGCGACGTGGATGCCGTGGGACGCGAATGCCGCAAGCGCCGCATCGAGTTGGGCGCGCGGCGGACCAGCCGGGCCGGCGAGATTGGCCCCGAGCGCGATCAGGATCATGCCGGGCGATCCCCGCTCACCCGCGCGGCCAAGCGGGGTCCGCACGCGTTTTCGCGCTTTCGTGCGCGAATCAAGGCAAACCGGCACCGTTCATCGGTCGTGTTGGAGTCCATGCCCTTCGATACCCGTTCCCCAGGACGTCCGTCGATCCAGGCTCATACCGGCGATGTCGACCTCTACCAGATGCGGCGAGGGGCATGACATTCACGACGCCGGCGCATGATTGCTCGCTCTGCCCGCGCCTCGCGGCGTATCGTGCCGAGTCCGCGCGGCGATTCCCAGATTGGCACAATGCGCCGGTGCCCAGCTTCGGGACGCTCGATGCCAGGCTGCTGGTGGTCGGGCTCGGCCCCGGCTTGCGCGGCGCCCATCGCACGGGCCGCCCCTTCACCGGCGATTTTGCCGGCGACCTGCTCTACGCGACGATGATCGCTCATGGGTTCGCCGACGGCGCCTATCACGCGCCGCGCGACGATACCGCCTGGGAAGGTGATGGGCTGAGCCTGTCCGACGCGCGGGTCACCAATGCCGTGCGGTGCGTGCCGCCGGCGAACAAGCCGCTGCCGCAGGAAATCAAGACCTGTCGCGGCTTTCTCGCCGCCGAAATCGCTGCCATGACGGAGTTGCGGGTCGTCATCGCGCTGGGACGGGTCGCGCACGAGGCGATTCTTGCGGCGTTGGGTTTGCCGCAGCGTCAATGCGCATTCGCGCACGGCGCCATGCACGAACTCAACCGGACTCTCACGCTGTTCGATTCGTTCCACTGCTCGCGCTACAACACCAACACGCGGCGACTGACGCCCGCGATGTTCACCGCCGTGTTCGCGGCTGCGCGTGACCACCTCGCCAGCTGATCTCAACCGCGCTCGCGCATCAGCCGCGCCTTGTCGCGCTTCCAGTCGCGCTCCTTGATCGACTCCCGCTTATCACCTTTGGTCTTTCCTTTCGCCAGCCCGAGCAGCAGCTTTGCGCGACCGCGCTCGTTGAAATAGAGCTCGAGCGGAACCATCGTCATGCGCTCGCGCGCGACGGCGCCGATCATCTTTTCGATCTCGCGCTTCTTCAGCAGCAGCTTGCGTGGCCGCTTGGGCTCGTGGTTGAAGCGATTGCCACCGGCGTAGACCGGGATATGCGCGTTCACCAGCCAGACTTCGCCAGCGCGCGGATCAGCATAGGCGTCCGTGATCTGCACGCCGCCGGTGCGCAGCGCCTTCACTTCGGTACCCGTCAGCACGAGTCCGGCCTCGAACGTGTCATCGATGAAATACTCGTGACGCGCCTTGCGGTTCTGCGCGACGAGCTTGCGTGGCAGCGGTGCTTTGGCCATCGAAGATCCCGATCGATCGGCGCGCTCAGCGACGGCGCGCCGAAACGAACGGCGTGGGTTGGGTCAATTCAGAAGACCCGCGTGGATCATTGCGGCGCGCACGCGATCGCGCGTCACCGGGCCGGGCTCGACCAGCGGCAGACGAATCTCGGCCGCGCATTTGCCGAGCAGGCTGGCCGCGAACTTGACGGGCGCCGGACTGGTCTCCGCGAACAGCGCGTCGTGCAAGGGTGCGAGGCGTTCATGAATCGCGCGTGCGGCGCCGAAATCGCCCTTCTGGCAGAGCGCGTGCATTTGCGACAGCTGGCGTGGCGCCACATTCGCCGTCACGGAGATGCAGCCATCGGCGCCCGCCGCCATCTGAGACAGGGCGAGATAGTCCTCGCCCGAGAGCTGGATGAATTTCTCGCCGATCTGCAGGCGGTGGCGCGTGATTCGCGTCAGGTCACCGGTCGATTCCTTCACGCCCACGATGTTGGGCAGCTTGGCGATGCGCGCCATGGTGTCGACGGAAATGTCGACTGCGGAACGACCGGGAATGTTGTAGACGAGAATCGGAATGTCGACCGCCGCGCCGATCGCCCGGAAATGCTGGAACAGTCCCTCTTGCGTCGGGCGGTTGTAATAGGGCGTGACGATCAGCGCCCCGTCCGCACCGGCGTCCCTGGCGTGCTGCGTCAGCTCGATAGCCTCCGTCGTGGAGTTGGATCCCGTGCCCGCGATCACAGGGATACGCTTGCGCGCGGCCTCGATGCAGAGCTCGACCACCCGCTTGTGCTCGTCGTGACTCAAGGTCGGCGACTCACCCGTCGTCCCACACGGGACCAATCCGTTGGTGCCTTCTCGCACATGCCACTCGACGAGATCCTGGAACGCTTTCTCGTCCACCTTGCCGTTTCGAAACGGGGTGATGAGCGCGACCAGCGATCCCTTGAACATGACGGAC
>JANNTF010000609.1:0-9775 GCA_031403455.1 Alphaproteobacteria bacterium
CCGATGAACTGGGCCGTGAAGGTGTTGATGAGTCCGAGCAGCAGCCCGCCGAGCAGTGCGCCCGCGGGGCTGCCGACACCGCCAAGGACGACGACGGCAAAGGCCTTCATCGTCCAATGACCTTCGTCGGGCGGCGCGAAGGGCAGCACGATGCCGATCACCGCGCCCGCCGCGCCCGCAAAGGCGCTCGCGACGCCGAAGGTCAGGCCGTAGACATGGCGGACATTGACGCCGCACAGCCCGGCCGCGAAATCCTGTTGCGCCGTGGCGCGGATCACGCGGCCCCAATCCGTGCGGTAGAGCACGAAGGCGAGCAGCGCGATCAGCGTGAGGCTGGCGCCGAGCGCCGAGAGCCGCACCATGTCGATGCTCACGGCGCCGAGCTTGAGGTTGGTGAACGCGTAGCTCGGCGTGATGCTCTTGAAATCCGGCCCGTAGCCCAGGACCAGAAGATTGCGCAGCACCAGCGCGACGCCGAACGTCACCAGCAGCGAGGCGAGCAGCGAGGACCGATCGACGGCGCTCTGGATCAGCGTACGCTGATACGCGTAGCCGGCGAGGAACAGCACGAGCATCACGCCGGGGATGGCGAGCAGGGGATCGAGCCCGAGAAAATGCTGCGCCGACCACGCCAGATAGGCGCCGATCAGCACGATGATTCCGTGCGTCAGATTGACGACGTTCATCACCCCGAAGATCAGCGAGAACCCGGCGGCCGCGAGCGAAAACACGCCGCCGAGCACGAGACCGTCGAGGAGAGTCTGGAGAAGGAGGTTCATGATCTCGCCGGCGACGCTGCCGTCGCGACGCCGATCACTTCTTCAGATGCACGACTTCGCCGCCGACATGGTCGGGGCATTGGGACATGAAGTGGCGCGCGATCTCCGCGCCGGTCGCGAACCACACGCCAGGGAAGCGCTGCGTCCACTCGATGAATTGCCGCAGCAAGGCGAGGCGCGAGGGCCGGCCGATCGCCTGGGGATGCATCACGAGGTCGAACAGCCCGCCCCAGCGATAGATCTCCTGGAATTCCTCCTGCCAGATCGACATCACGTGATCGTTGGTGAAGATCGGGCGCGGGCGTGCGATCGAGAAGATCATGTAGACGGCATCGTCGAGCGACCAATGCCAGGGCAGCTCGATCAGGCTCGGCGTGCCGTCGGCGAGCAGATGCCGATAGGGGAAGACGTCGTCCATCATCGAGGAATCGTACTCGAGGCCGCGCTCGTGCAGCACCTTGATGAGTTCGGGACTCGTCTCGCCCGCGGGCGAGCGATAGCCGATCGGCCTGTAGCCGAGAACTCGGCGCAGCGAGTCGAGACCCTTGTCGATCGACTCGATCAGGCCTTGGGGATCGTCGGCGTCGGGATACTCGTGCAGATAACCGTGGTGGCCGATCTCGTGGCCATGTTCGAGGATCGCCGCGCAACGATCGGTGTGACGCTCCACCGTCCAGCCGGGAACGAAGAACGTACCCTTGATGCCGACATCGTTGAGCAGCTCGAGGATCTTCGGCACCGCGACGCGCGCGCCATACGTGCCCTGCGACATCGTGCCGGGCTTCTTCCAATTCGCCGGATCGCGGCTGGTCCATAGCGTCTCGGCGTCGAAATCGAAGCTGAGCATGACCGCGACCTTGGCGCCGCCGGGCCACACGATGTCGGGCCGGGAATGCGGGATGCGCGGCGCGCCGGTATCGGGCATGGCTCAGCTCCGCTCCGTCCATTTCGGCGCCGGATACATCACCTTTGCCGAGGCGCCTTCGCTCGGGAAGACGATCTCGACATTGCCCTTCTGCACCTGACCGATGCGTGGTCCGAGCAGCAGCGGATCGCCGTCGCCGTCCTTGGTGAATTTCACGCGGCCGTAGAGCGTGTCGATATCGGTCGCCGCGAGCGCGTCGCGCACGGCGGCCGGATTGACGCTCTTGGCCGCTTGCATCGCATGCAGATAGACGACGATGCACGAGGCGCCCGCCGCCGTGTGGTAGGCGAGCGCACGCTGGTTGATGGAACGGTAGTAATCGGCAAAACCCTTGGCGCTGCCGAAGAACGCGTCGCGGTAGTTCGCGCGCTCATCCCAATAGATCTGCACCAGGATCGATGTCGCGTATTTGCCGAGCGCATCGCGATAGCTCTGCAGCTGTGGTCCGAGCGTCTGGTAGAGCAGCTTCACGTTGGTCTCGCTCGCCGCCATTTGCCGCGAGATCAATAGCGAATTCTGATCGTGCGTGGTGCACACGACCATGTCCGGCGTCTTGGCGCGGATCGAGTTCAGCACGCTGGACACGTCGGTGATCTGCTCGGGCAGCTGGTACTTCTCCAGCAGCTTGAACCCGGCCGCCTCCATGTCCTTGATCGCGCCGTCGGCCTGGGTGCGGCTGAAGGCGTCGTTGGTGAAGATCACGGAGAAGGTTTCCGGCTTCGGCTGGATCGTCTTGAAGAACTCGACCGAGGAGATGAATTGCTGCGAGGCGCGCGGGAAGAAGCCGAACACGTTGCGATAGCCTTGCGTGAAGATCTGGTCGGAGCCGCCGCCGGCCTGGACCATCGGCTTGCGCGCGCGCTCGGTGATCGCCGCGGTCGGCAGCACGATGTTGGAGCCGAAGGAACCGAGGTAGAAATCGACGCCCTGATCGATCTGCTGCTGGATCAGCGTCGTCGCGCGCGACGGGTCGGAGGCGTCGTCGAACATCTTCAGCTCGAGCAGGTATTTCTGCCCGCCGATCTCGACGCCGCCCTTGTCGTTGATGAATTTGACGGCCGTCTGATAGCCGGCGTGGACGTTGAGCCCGGTTTCCGCCGCCCGGCCCGAGAGCGGGATCGACCCGCCGAATGTCAAAATCTTCGCTTGCGCGCGCGCCGTCCCGATCAAGGCGGGCGCGGCGACGGCGGTCGACATCGCGGCGGCGAGGTGGCGGCGCGTGAGCTTTGTCATTTCTGAAATCCCCCTGGCATGATCTGCGGCATCAAGCCTCGCGCGGCCTGACCTGCGTGCATGTTAGGGTGGACATGAAATCCGTTACAAGCTTCCGGAGATAGGCGATGACGTCCGATATTCCCCTCGTCGATGTGGCGCCTGGGTTTGCGCGCAGCCCCGATCATCGGCGCGTCGGCGCCGAGCTCGTCGCGGCGCTGGAGAATACCGGCTTTGCCTATGTCGTAGGCCACGGCGTGCCGCGTGAGCTCATCGACCGCGCGTTCGCCGCGTCGCGCGATTTTCATGCGTTGCCTGTCGAAGCCAAGCTGGCGATCAAGCAGAACGCGGCGCATCGCGGCTACATGCCGTTCTCGACCTCGACCATCGTGACCTCGACGGTCGCCAAGGTGACCAAGCCCAATCAGAGCGAGAGTTTCATGATGATGCATGAGCTCGCGCCCGATGATCCCGATCTGCTCGCCGGCAAGCCCTTGCAGGGTCCCAATCAATGGCCGGCCGCCTTGCCGGAATTCAAGCCGACCGTGCTCGCCTATCACGACGCGCTCGGCGCGGTGAGCGCGCGGCTCGTGCAGTGCATCGCGGTCGGGCTGGGGCTCGACCGGAATTTCTTCGACGCCGAATTCCGGCGGCCGACGACCTTCGTGCGCATGCTGCACTACACGCCGCGACCGCCCGACGCGCCCGACGATCTCTTCGGCTCGGCGCCGCATACCGATTACGGCTACCTCACGCTGGTCGCGCAGGACGATACCGGCGGGCTGGAGGTCAAGCGCCGCGAGGGCGGCTGGATCTCCGCGACGCCCGTCGACGGCGCCTTCGTGTTGAACGCCGCGGACATCCTGATGCGTTGGACCAACAACCGGCTCGTCTCGACGCCGCATCGCGTCGTCAATCGCAGCGCGCGCGACCGCTACTCGATCGCCTATTTCCACGACCCGTCGATGGACGCGATCGTGGCGCCGCTGCCGGGCAGCACGGCGCAGTTTCCCGCGGTTCGCTACGGCGACTATCTGATGGAACGCCTGGACAAGAACTACGCGTATCGCAAGGGCGCGGCGGAGTAGGTCAGCGCCGGAGCTGATAGCCCGAGCGCTCGAGGTCCCAGCACGCATCCATCGTCTTCGGCAGCAATTCCTTGCGGATGCGTTCGCTGGGCGTCTTGGGAAAGGCGTCGATCGTCGCGATGAAGCGCGGGATCTGGAAGCGCGGCATGCGCGGTTCGGCCCATTTGACGAGATCCAGCGGATCGATCGTCGCATCGGTGTTGAACCGGACGAAGAGTTTGAGATCCTGATCGTCGAGTTCGTTGGTGACGCCGATCACCGCGCATTCCGCGATCGCGGGATGATCGGCGAAGACGCGCTCGACTTCCCAGGCGGAGATGTTCTCGCCCCGACGACGCAACGAGTCCTTGGTGCGTCCGGCATAGAAGAAGAATCCGTCCGCATCGCAGCTGCCGACATCGCCGGTGCGCAGCCAGCCATCGACCAGCGCGGCCTGCGTCGCCACGGGGTTGTTGAAATAGCCTTTCATGATCAGCCCGGGCTCCTTCTCGCGGACCCAGAACTCGCCTTGGCTTCCAGTCGGCAGCGGGCGGCCGGTTTCATCCGCGATCTTGACGTCGAAATAGGGCAGCGGCTTGCCGACCGATCCGAGCCGTCCGTCGAGATTGACGGTCGTGAAGCTCGACGCCTCGGTCATGCCGTAGCATTCGTAGATCTGCACGCCGAAACGCTCCTCGAACGCGCGCCAGATCGAGCGTGGACAGCCGCCGCCCCAGGCGACGCGCAGCTTGTGGTCGCGATCGCGCGGGCTCGGCGGCTGCTTGAGCAGGATGCCTGCCACGCCGCCGAGGAAATGCATGTGCGTGCAGCCCTCGGCGCGAACCTCGTCCCAGAAGCTCGAGACGCTGAAACGCTCGACCATCGCGAGCGTCACGCGCTCGAGCAGGCCGAGGATCACGACCTCGGCGCCGCCGATGTGATAGATTGGCTCCCAGAAATGATAGACGTCGCCGCGTCGCGCGCCGCCGAGCCACGCCGCCGCCCAGCCCGCTGCCTGCAACATCTTGTCGGACACCAGGACGCCTTTGGGCGCGCCCGTCGTGCCGGAGGTGTAGCTGATCAGGAGCGTGTCTTCCTGGGTCGTGACCACGGGCGACGTCGTCGCATCGGCATGGGCGAGGAGCGCCTCGAACGCGACGACGGGACAAAACCCCGGATCGACGCGTCCGCCGCGCGAGATCACCAGGCGAAGACTCTCGGGCCGCAGCGTCGGCAGGATTTGTTCGGCGAAGCGCGCATCGATGACCATCGCGCGCAGGGCGGAGTGGTCGACGAGATACTGCAGCGCATCGCCGCGCAGATTGATGTTCACCGGGACCTGGCAGATGCCGATCCGTACCATCGCCAGGAAGGCGACGATGTAATCCGGGGTGTTGGGCAGCATCACGGCCACGCGGTCGCCGTGGCCGAGCCCCTGCGCCAGCAATCCATGGGCGAAGCGATTGACGCGCGCCTGCAGCTCCCGGATGGTCAGCGCCGCGCCCGCGAAGCGGCAATAGACATGGTCCGGATCCTCGTCGGCGCGCTGATCGAGGATCTCGCGCAAGGTGAGCGGCGAGAGCCGCGTCGTGCGCGGCGGTGCGGTCATATCCCTGGTCATCGTCGCGCTCGGCCCATGGTAGAATTCGCCTTCACCGTCTGGAGAGACTCATGCCCGAAGCGCGCACGTCCACGCAACCGAACACCTATGAGCTGCGCCGTGATCTCGCGGCGGCGTTTCGCGCCGCGGTGCGCTTCGGCATGCACGAGGGTGTGTGCAATCATTTCAGCCTGGCGATCGACGACAACCGGACCTTCCTGATGAACCCGCATGGCGTGCATTTCAGCCGTCTGCGCGCGTCGAACCTGATCAGCGTCGACGCTCAGGGCCGCAGTGTGGATGCGGAGGAAAAGCGCCACACCGCGTTCTACATCCATAGCCGGATCCACCTCGCGAATCCGCAGGCGCGCTGCGTGCTCCATGCCCATCCCGTCTACGCGACCGCGCTGGCCATGATCGAGGATGGCCGGTTGCTGCCGTGCCACCAGAATTCGCTGCGGTTCTTCGATCGTTGCGCCTATTACGACACATTCGGCGGCCTGGTCTTCGACGATACGGAAGGCGATCGCATCGCCGCCGCGCTGGCCGACAAGACCGTTCTGTTCATGAAGAATCACGGTGTGATGGTCGTCGGCGCGAGCGTGGCCGAGGCGCTCGACGATCTCTATTACCTGGAGCGCGCCGCGCAGGCGCAGGTGGTGGCGATGTCCACCGGCCGGAAGCTGGCGCTGGTGCCAGACGACGTGGCGGCGGCGTGTCAGCGGCAGTTCCTGCCGCTCCTGGCCGGCAATGCGCGCAAGCATTTCGCGGAGATCAAGCTGCTGCTCGACGCCGACGAGCCCGACTACGCGAATTGATCATTTCGCCGCGCCGCGCCGACGCAGGGCCTCGGCGGCGAGGATCATCGTCGTGATCAGCACGAGCATGACCGTCGACACGGCGGCGAGAGTCGGGTTCACCTGCAGCAGCATGTCGTTCCACATCTGGCGCGGCAGCGTGCTCACGAGGCCGCCGCTGACGAAGAGCGAAATCGTCAGCTCGTCGAACGAGGTCACGAAGGCGAACAGGAACGCGGCGATCAGCCCGCTGCGGATCAGCGGGAATGTCACATGGACGAGGGTGCGCCAGCGCGTGGCGCCGAGGCTGGCCGCCGCCTGGTCGAGCCGCTCGTCATAGGTCTTCAGCACGGCCATGGTCGTGACGATCACGTAGGGCACGGCGAGCACGGCGTGGCCGAGCACCAGCCCGACGGTCGTCCCGACCAGGCCGATGCGGGCGTAGAAGATGTAGATCGCGACCGCGACGACGATGCGCGGGATGATCAGGGGCGACAGGATCAGCGCCAGCAGCGCGGCGCGGCCGGGGACGCTGGCGCGGGTCAGCATGAAAGCGGCAGGTACGCCGAGCGCCATGGCCAAGACGCCGGTCAGCCCGGCGACGATGAAGGAACGCAGCGTCGCCTCGATCCAGGCCGGCGTGCCGAGATAGGCCTCGTACCAGCGCAGCGAGAAACCTTCCGGCGGGAAGTTGACGAATTGTCCTGCCGTGAACGACACGGGGACGACGATGAGCGCGGGCAGGACCAGAAAGCCGATCAGCAGCAGCACGCAAGCCCAGAGCGCGCCGCGGGCCACGCGGCGGCGCGGGCGATCGCCGCGGGGTGGCGAAATCGCTTCCCAGCCCTGCTGCGCCAGATCGCAGAGGCGACCCAGCGCCGCGAGCAGCGCATCGCCCAGCGCACCGCCGACGCGGCCGATCACCCCGCGCGTGCCGCCCGATGCCGTGCGCTCGCCGCCGGCGAGGGTGGAAAGCCCGAGCAGGCGGTCGTACAGCAGATAGATCACCAGGGCGGCGCCGAGCAGCACCACGGACAGAGCGCCGGCGAAACCCCAGTTCAGCAACTCGCTGACCTGGATGATGATGACCTGCGAGATCATCGTCTGCTGGCGCCCGCCCAGCAATGCGGGTGTGATGAAGAAGCCGAGCGCGGTGATGAAGACCATCAGCGCCGCCGCCGCGACCCCGGGCAGCGAGAGCGGGAAGTAGATGCGCCAGAACGCCTCGCCGCCGCGCGCACCCAGCGTCGTCGCCGCGCTGCGCAGCCGCGGATCGATATTCGTCATCACCGAGAGCATCGTCAGTACCGCGAGCGGCATCAGCGCATGCACCATGCCGATCATCGTGCCGGTGAAATTGTAGATCAGCGCCAGCGGCGCGTCGGCCAGACCCAGCGCCTGGACGAGGCGATTGACCGGGCCGCGCTGTGCGAGCAGCACGATCCACGAGAAGGTGCGCACGAGGAAACTCGTCCAGAATGGCAGCATCACCCAGATCAGCATGCGGTTGCGCGTGCTCTCGCTCGACGTCGCGAGCAGGTACGCGATCGGATAGGCGGTGATCACGCAGAAGCCGGTCGTCCAGGCCGAGATCTCGAAGGTGATCGCCATGACCCGGAACCACACCGGATTGGCGCCGACCGCGCGGTAATGCTCGCTCGTGAAATTGTCGCTCTGGTCGAGCACGCTCTGCCAGAGCATGTCGCCGAGCGGATAGAGGAACAGCAGCGCGAGGAACGCGACGACCGGCGCGACGCCGAGATACTGCCGCCAGATCCCCGGTTGTGCCGTCGCGCTCACGCCGGCGGCTCGAGGGGAAGCAGGATCGTCGCCGCCGCCGGCCAGCCCAGTCGCACGGCCGTGCCGGCACTCGGCAGCGCCGCGCCCATCTGCGTCGGCCGCTTGGCCTGCAGGATGGTGTCGTCCGGGAGGCGAACGAAGATGCGCGCGAATCCGCCGACGAACACCGCGCTGTCGACGACGCCCTGCGCCTCGCCTTCCGCGCCCTCGCCAGGCGCGAGGAGACGCATGCTCTCCGGCCGGATCACCGTGCTCATGCGTCCGTCCGCCGCGCCGGGGATGGCGCGCACCACGATCCCGCCGGGACCCTCCAGCCTGCCGCCGCGCAGCGCCGCCGCGAAGATGTTGGAGTCGCCGAGGAAGTCGGCGGCGAACAGGCTCTTGGGCCGGAAGTAGAGCGCTTCCGGCGGATCGATCTGCTCGATGCGCGCCTTGTTCATCAGGCAGACGCGATCGGACATCGTCATCGCCTCGTCCTGGTCATGCGTGACGTAGAGGACCGTGATGCCGAGGCGGCGCTGGATCGCCTTGATCTCGAGCTGCATCTGATCGCGCAGCTTCTTGTCGAGCGCGCCGAGCGGTTCGTCCATCAGCACGATCGACGGGCTGTAGACCAGGCAACGTGCGAGCGCGATGCGCTGCTGCTGGCCGCCGGAAAGCTCGCGCGGCAGGCGTTGAGCGACCTCGGGCAGGCGCACGAGTTCGAGGCAGCGCGAGACCTCCTTGCGGATCGTCGCCTCCGCCGCGCGCCGCATGCGCAGCGGGAAGGCGATGTTCTCGAACACCGTGAGATGCGGGAACAGCGCGTAGTTCTGGAACACCATGCCGATGTCGCGCAGATGCGCCGGCAGGAAGGTCGAGAGCTTGCCGCCGATCCAGACCTCGCCGGAGCTCGGCAGCACCAGCCCGGCGATGTTCATCAGCAACGTCGTCTTGCCCGAGCCGGACGGGCCGAGCAGCGTGACGAATTCGCCTTCGCGCACATCGAGATGCGCGTCGGCGAGCGCGACCACCGGACCGTAGGATTTCGAGAGCGCGACCGTGCGCAGCTTCGGCTGGCTGGTGGCCGAAAGCGGACCCGCGGCGTTCATCGCGTTCTCCAGTGCGAAACGGCCGGCAAACTGAGCCATCCCTCCTCGAATGAGGAGGGACAGGCGATCGCGCGGAGGCGAGATCGCCTGGGCGGTGAGTCCACGGCGTCGCGGCGGGTATCAAGGTGGCGCTGGATCGTTGACTCACCACCCCGCGCGGCTTCGCCGCGCTGCCCCTCCTCGAGTCGAGGAGGGGCGACGAGATGGCGGTGCGTCACGTTGGACGAGGCTCGGCCTAGGTCAGCATCCACGCGGTGAAGCGCTCTTCCGCCTTCTGACGGTTGGCGGACCACCAATCTTCCTCGGCGAGGATCGTCTTGGGCAGGATGTCCGGCGCCGTGGGCAGTTTCGCGGCATTGGCGGCGGGGATGTACTTGTACGCGTTGGGATTGGTCGGGCCGTAGGCGAGCGTCTGCGTGAAGATCGCCTGGCGCTGTGCATTCGCCGTGTAGGCCACGAATTTGCGCGCCGTGGCGGCCTTGGGATTGCCCTTGGGAATGCCCC
>JANNTF010000610.1:0-11461 GCA_031403455.1 Alphaproteobacteria bacterium
CCGCCCGACAGCCCCATGATCGACGCGAGATTGACGATCCGGCCGCCGCCGCCGGCGATCATCAGCGGCGCCGCCGCCTGCGCGCACAGAAAGACGCCGGTGAGATTGACGGCCACGACCTTGTCCCAATCCGCACGCGACAGCTCTGCGGTCGGGCGACGGATGGCGATGCCGGCGTTGTTCACGAGCACGTCGAGCCGGCCGAGCTCATCGCGGATTCGCGCGAAGCCGGCCTTCACGTTGGCCTCGTCGGCGACATCGAGCGCGAGGCCGCGCGCCTTGAAGCCGCGCGCGACGATCGCTCCGGCCATCGCCTCGCTTGCCGCGCGATCGAGATCGGCCACCACGATCTCGGCGCCGGCGGCGGCCAGCAGCTCGGCGATCGCGGCGCCGATGCCGCGCGCCGCGCCGGTCACGAGCGCGACCTCGCCGTCGAGTCGGAGCAGACGATTGGGATCGAGAGCCATGCGCGCCCTCAGATCGCGATCGCCGCCGATTGAACGCGGCCAACGCCGGCCTTGGTCATCGCCTCCCAGGCCTTGGCGAGCGAGCCGTTGAGATCGATCGCGCGGCAGGCATCCTCGATCACCACCGATTGGAAGCCGAGCTTGCGCGCGTCCTGCGCCGTCCAGGCGACGCAGAAATCGGTCGCGAGACCGCAGCAGAACACGCGCTTGATGCTCTTGGCCTTCAGCCACGCATCGAGGCCGGTCTTGCTCTTGCGATCCGCTTCGATGAACGCCGAATAGGAATCGACCGCGGGGTTGTAGCCCTTGCGGATCACCAGCTGCGCATGCGGAATGTCGAGATCCTTGTGCAGCGCCGCGCCTTCCGTGCCTTGCACGCAGTGATCGGGCCACAGCACCTGATTGCCATAAGGCAGCTTCACGACTTCGAACGGCTTCTTGCCGCCATGCGCCGACGCGAAGGACGCATGGCCGGGCGTGTGCCAATCCTGGGTGAGCACGACCCAGCGGAACGCCTTGGCGATGCGGTTGATGATCGGCACCACCTCGTCGCCCCTGGGCACGGCGAGGCTGCCGCCCGGGGTGAAGCAATTCTGCACATCGACCACGATCAACGCATCGCCGGCCTGCGGCTTGATCGCGGCGCGCTGCGCAAGCGCGGGTCTGGCGGCGACCGACGCCGCGACGGCGCCGCCGACACTGGTGAGCACACGACGTCTCGGCATCATGGGTACCCCCTGGGTTGGATGCATCGAAGCGAGAATAGGTCCTCTTCGCGCGCCGTCACAGCGCGAAGGTGACGCGCCGCCACGGCACAAGACTGGCAACGCCGTCATCTCGAATCCTTCTCGCCAGTCCGCAACTCCGCTTTCGGAGCACCTGCCCGATCGCGCAATGTGCGGCGGTGCGTTCCAACCGCGATGGCGAGCGCGACGACGATCAGCATCGCCGCGACTGCGAACGTGATCCGCATACCCGTGGCAACGGCCTCGGGACGCGCCGTCGCGACGTCGATCGCCGCCGATGCGAGCGCGAACACGGCGCCCATGACGGATGCGCCGGTGATGAGCCCGAGATTGCGCGATAGGTTGAGCATGCCGGAAATGACGCCCCTCTGGTCCGAGCGGACATCCATCATGACGGCCGTGTTGTTGGCCGCTTGGAACAGCTGATAACCGGGAGTCAAGACGGCGATGGCGACAACGTAACCCGCAATGCCGAACATCGCGGGAAGCACGGATAGAGCAAACGAGCCGGCCGCCATTGCGACGAGTCCGACGATGACCATGAATGGCGCGCCCAGCCGGTCGACGATGCGACCAGCCGGGACACCGCTCAGTGCGGCGATGATCGGACCGATCGACAACACGATCCCGACCAGAGCCGCATCGAGCCCGAGCGCACGAGAGAGATAGAACGGCCCGACCACCAGCGTCGCCATCATCACCGTCGAGACGAGCGCGCTCATGGCGAGGCTCGCCCTCAGCCCGGGATCGCGGAACGTCGCCAATCGGATCAAAGGCGATGCTGCCCGCGTCTCGGCGAAGGCGAAGAGGCCGACTCCGAAGGCAGCAGCCAACAGCAGCGCCATGTTGAGCGGACCGAAACTGCCGCGCCCGATCGTCATGGCGAGTGCATAGGCCGCCAGCGTCAAGGCAAGCAGCACCGTGCCCGCATGGTCGAAGCCGACCCGATCGGTCCGCGGCCTCCGGCGGTCGGCGGGCAGGTAGCGATGGGCGAGCAGGAAAGTCAGGACACCCAGCGGTACGTTGACGAGGAAGATCGCTCGCCAATCGAGTCCCGCGATCAGAACGCCGCCGAGCGATGGACCGAGAGCCGTGCCGATCGCCGACATCGTTCCGAGCAGCCCCATGGCGCTCCCCGTCTTCGCATTCGGAACCGTCTCGCCGACGAGCGCCATGGTGAGGGCCATCATGATGGCCGCTCCCAGGCCCTGCGCCGCGCGGGCGGCGATCAGCAGCCAGAGAGTCGGCGCGACGCCGCACAGGACCGAGGCCCCCGTGAACAGGAGGATTCCGGCCAGCAGCAGCCGCCGGCGGCCCGTGATGTCACCGAGCCGTCCGACGCTGACGATGAGGGTGGTGATGGCGAGGAGATAGGCGAGGACGATCCACTGGACTTCCTGGAAGGAGGCGTCGAACGCCTGTGCCAAATTCGGCAAGCCGACATTGGCGATGCTGGTGCCGAGCGAGGACAGCAACATGGCGAGCGAAAGGCTAGCGAGCGCCCACCAAACCGAAGATGCGCGCTCCGCATCTCCGGCTACTGCGTCAACCCGTCCTGCAATGAATGGCTTCAAAGTATGAACTCCGTTTTCTGACGACTCCGGAAACGGAGCCGTGAGCAAACTGATCCTTCGCCTGACTTGGCGGGAGGCGCTCCATTTGCACTTTACGGGTGCGTGCGACGCCACATCCCAATCTGGCGGCGCTATGGTCGACGCATGTCGACACCCGATCTCAACTTGCTCGTCACCCTCGACGTCCTGCTCGCGGAAGGCAGCGTCGCCAGCGCAGCCCGGAGGTTGCGGCTCAGCCCCTCGGCGATGAGTCGGGCGCTGGCGCGCTTGCGTGAGACGACGGGCGATCCGCTACTGGTCAGGGCCGGACGCGGTCTCGTTCCCACGC
The DNA here is from genome assembly GCA_031403455.1 of Alphaproteobacteria bacterium. Classification (GTDB taxonomy): domain Bacteria; phylum Pseudomonadota; class Alphaproteobacteria; order CACIAM-22H2; family CACIAM-22H2; genus CAIOSQ01. The sequence goes on from JANNTF010000610.1 coordinate 3,116, forward strand.
CGCGCGCGCTCGAACTCCGCGCGCGGGTCAGTCAGCTCGTCGAGGACGGAAAAGCGGTGCTCCGCCCTGCGGAGACGCTCGACCTCGAACGGCTCGTCCGAACATTCACGGTGCGGACCAGCGAAGGCTTTGTGGAGAATTTCGGACCGGAGCTCATTGCGAGAATCGGCAAGCAAGCTCCCGGCGTGCGGCTGCGCTTCGTGCAGAAGCCGAACAAGGACAGCGCGCCACTTCGCGACGGGACGGTCGATCTGGAAACTGGCGTCGTGGACAAGACGACAGGACCGGAGGTGCGTGCGCAGGCATTGTTCCGAGACCGCTTCATCGGTGTGGTGCGGCTCGGGCACGTGCTCAGCAAAGGCAAGATCACACCCTCGCGATATGCGGCCGGCCGGCATATCAGCGTCTCACGACGTGGCCTCGACAAGGGGCCGATCGACGACGCCTTGGATCCGTTCGGGTTGGCACGCGAGATCGTCACGATCGTCGGTGGTTTTTCGACCGCGCTGGCTCTGGCCCGGGCCTCCGACCTGATCGCCAGCGTTCCCGAACGACACACCGGAAACCTGCGCGCCGGGATGCATAGTTTTGCCCTTCCGATCTCCATCCCGGAGATCACGGTTTCACTGCTCTGGCATCCGCGGCAGGATGCCGATCCAGCGCATCGCTGGCTGCGCGGATGCGTTCGGGACGCCTGCGCGGAGCGACCCAGCGATTCATCGCCGGGCTGATTCGTGCACGAACAGATCGACGATGGCTGATCGCATCCGGTCGCGTCTCGCGCGCGTCGTGCGCGATGCGGAGTCCTGCCGGCTCTGCGCGGCGGAGCTGCCGCACGCCCCGCGCCCGGTCTTGCGCGTGCGCGTCACGGCGAAGCTGCTGATCGTCGGTCAGGCGCCGGGCACGCGCGTGCATGCGAGCGGGATGCCGTTCGACGATCGCAGCGGCGACCGGCTGCGCGACTGGCTCGGAATCGACCGCGCGACTTTCTACGAGCATCCGGCGCTCGCGATCCTGCCCATGGGCCTGTGCTTCCCCGGCCAGGACAAGCGCGGTGGCGATCTGCCGCCGCTGAAGATCTGCGCGCCGATCTGGCATCCGCTCATCCGCCCACTGATGCCGGCGCTCGCGCTCACCCTGCTGATCGGCCAATACGCGCAGGCGCATTATCTCGGGCGACAGCGCAAGGCCAGTCTCACCGCGACCGTGCAGGCCTGGCGCGACTACGCGCCCGCGTTCCTGCCGCTACCGCATCCGTCCTGGCGCAACACGGGCTGGCTCAAGCGGCATGTCTGGTTCGAGCAGGAGATCGTGCCGGAATTGCGGCGGCGCGTGGGTGAAGTGCTGCGCGGCTGAGCTTCACAGAACTTTACGTTCCGCACACATGCGCGACATGCGCGGCGTCTATCTCTTCTCCTGCAGCGGCCCCGTCGGGCCGGGCACGCAACGGAGGTAGCTCATGACGACGACCGACACCCCGACTCCCCAGGGCGACGAGCATGGCAAGAAGCGGCGCTGGCGCTGGACGCGTCGTGCGCTGTTCGGCAGCGGCATCGCGCTCGCCTTGGCCGGCACCGGCGCCCTCTTCACCCAGGCGCAGCCGCGCCATCATGGCTGGGGCCATCACGGCGCCGGCACGATGGACACCGAGAGCGCGATCGAATGGGCGCAGCTGATGACCCGGCAGGCGCTGCGCCGCATCGATGCGACGCCGGACCAGGAGGCACGCATTCAGGCGATCATCGGCGGCGCGCTCAAGGAGCTGCTGCCGCTGCGCGAGGAGACTCGGCTGGCGCGCAACGAGAGTCTGCAGCTGATCGCCGCGCCGAGCATCGATCGCGCGGCGATCGAACGGCTGCGGGCCGGCCAGATCGCCGCGCATGAGCAGGCATCCAAGCGCGTGATGCAGGCCGTGCTCGAGATCGCCGACATCCTGAAGCCCGAGCAACGCGAGCAGCTGACCAAGATGATCGCCGAGCGGCGCTGGAGCCGGCACGGCTGAACCCCGCACGACGACATCGTCTCGCCATCCAGCGCGCTGGATGGCGAGCGACCGCCGGACCTATTCTCGCCCCATGACCGAACGGATCCTGCTCGTGGACGACGACCGGCGACTGGCGGAGATGCTGAGCGCCTATCTCACGGCCGCCGGCTATGCCGTCGATCATCGCGCGACCGGCGGTGACGGGCTCGCGGCGGCGCGGCGCGGCGGGCATGACGCGATCGTGCTCGACGTGATGCTGCCCGATATCGACGGGTTCGAGGTCTGCCGGCAGCTGCGCGCGAGTTCCGACGTGCCGATCCTGATGCTCACCGCGCGCGGCGACGACACCGACCGCATCGTCGGACTCGAGCTCGGCGCCGACGATTATCTGTCCAAGCCGTTCAATCCACGCGAGCTGCTCGCGCGCCTCAAGGCGATCCTGCGCCGGCGTCGTGGGGCGAGCAGTGCCGGCGCGCCCGCGCTGCTGCGCTTCGGCCGTCTGGAGATCGATCGCGCCGCGCGGCAGCTGCGCATCGCCGGCGAGGCGCGCGCGCTGACCAGTTATCAATTCAATCTTCTCGTCGCCCTGGCCGAGCGCGCGGGGCGCGTGATCTCGCGCGACCAGCTCATGGATCTGGTCAAGGGCGAGGCGCTGGAAGCCTTCGACCGCTCGATCGACGTCCATGTCTCGCGCATCCGCGCCGCGATCGAGGACGATCCCAAGCACCCGCGCAGGATCGTCACCGTGCGCGGGCAAGGCTACGTCTTCGCGCGGCTGCAGGACGATGGCGGCTGAGATGTCGATGCGGCGGCATCTCTTCTGGCGGATCTATTTCACCTTGCTGGCGAGCCTCGCTCTGCTCGCGGTGCTCGGCGCCGCGGTGTGGCGGCTGGGCGATGACACGCCGCCGCGCGGCACCGAACTCGCCCAGCGCGTGCTCGGCGCTTTGCTGCCATCGATCGACGCGCCGATCGCCGAGCAACAGGCCGCGATCAGCCGCCTCGCGCGCGCGCTCGACGCGCAGATCCTGCTGGTCACGCACGACGGACAGCGCGTGGAGGCCGGCAACGCGGCCGTGATGAAGGAACGGCATGGCTGGCAGCTGAATCTCGGCGATGGTCGGCGCGTGACGGTGCAGATGCCTGGGCCGATCTGGCAGCCCGTGTGGGGTGCGTTCAAGTTCCTCGCGCTGGTCGCCGTCGCTGTCGGCCTCGCCGCGCATCCCGTGGTCCGCCGTCTCACGCGCCGGCTCGAGCGGCTGCGCAACGGAGTCGAGAGCTGGGGCGCCGGCCGGCTGTCGCAGCGCGTCGCCGTCGAGGGGCGCGACGAGATCGCCGCCGTGGCGCGCAGCTTCAACGCGGCGGCGGCGCGAGTCGAAGCGCTGGTCGGCGCGCACAAGACGCTGCTCGCCAATGCCAGCCACGAGCTGCGCTCGCCGCTGGCGCGATTGCGTCTCGCGATCGAGATGCGCAACGAGGGCGAGATGGAGCGCAGCTTCGGCGAGCTCGACATGCTGATCGACGAGATCCTGCTCGCCAGCCGCCTCGATCACGCGGAGCGTCCGACGCGCGTCGAGAGCGTCGATCTCCTCGCGCTCGCGGCCGAGGAGGCCGCCCGATGCGCCGCGAGCCTCGACGGCAAGCCGGCCACGCTCCATGGCGATCCCGTGCTCCTGCGCCGCCTGCTGCGCAATCTGCTCGACAACGCTGCCAGGCATGGCGCGCCGCCCATCGAGCTCGAGATCGCGACCGCGGAGGACGGCGCGATCCGCCTCGCCGTCCATGACCGCGGCGGCGGGATCGCCACGACCGAACACGAGCGCGTCTTCGAGCCCTTCTACCGCCCGGCCGGAACTGGCGAGTCCGCCGGCAGCTGGGGCCTCGGCCTGTCGCTGGTCAAGCAGATCGCCGAACGCCACGGCGGCAGCGCACGCTGCACGCAACGCCCGGGCGGCGGCACATCCTTCATCGTCACCTTGCGCGGCGTTTGACATCGGTCTCACCGCTCCACGCGCGACCGCGACGCGACGAGGCCGCCGCTTCAACGCTGTGGCGCCAAGGCTTTCAGCCAGTCCGTGATCGTCGCGGTCACTTCGCGATCGAGACCTTCAAAGCCATGGAAATGGCGCGCTTCGCAAACATTCCCCAAGGGTGGGCCGCCACCATCGAGCATGACCACTTCGACACGCTTGCTGGCAGCGAGCAACCTGCGAAACCGCGGGGCATCACTGGCGGGCGTGAACCGACAGCTATCCTGGCGATGCGCCACCAGCAATGCCGGCAGCTCGGTGCGCGTAATGGCAGATATGTCGCGCTCCACGGATGGCATGCGCGCGGCTTGCTGCATCAACAGGCCCGACGTGATGACGAAGGCATCGGGCAGCTCCGAACCTGAAAGACGCGCCACCGCATTGGCGACCGACAAGGCGCCCATGCTGGTGCCGACGATGTAGACCGGCGCCTTGAGCGCGCGCAGATGGCGTACCACGGCGCCGAGATCGGCCGCATGCTCGACCGACCAGCGATAACCGGGCGCCACATCGTCGCCTTGCTTGAACTCGGCGGCGATGTCCGGCACCGCCGTGATGAAACCGGCGGCGACGTAGAGCGCGCGCGAGCGTACGAGCTGATTGCCGCCGCCACGGCCCAGACGGCCATCGCTCGTGAGGTCGAGACGACCTGGCCCGCCGGCGATGAGCACAACGCTGCCGATCGCTATCGGCGCCCGCTCGAGCAGAGTCCGGATCGTTACGCCCGGCCGCGTTGGCAGATCGATCACTTCGGCGCCAGCCTGCGCGCCAGCGAGCAGAAAGGTGATGAAACAGACGGCTAATGACGCGCGGAACATCGTGCTTCTCCCGTGAACGACGCCAAGCATTGCCGAGCCCGCGTCCGATCGCCACAGTTGAAGAACCGACAATGTCCTCATCAAGCATCGTTCATCATCGCGTCATCGTTCCGGCCAAGGATCTCCATCGATGTCGATTCGCAATATCCCAGCTCTCCTGACGCCGCGTTCTCTGGCGTTGCTAGGCGCCAGCGCCAAGCCGCACTCCGTCGGTCGCGTCGTCGCGCGCAACCTCATGAGCGCCGGTTTCTCAGGACCAATCTTCTTCGTCAATCCCAATGCCGGCGAGATCGACGGCGTCAAATGCTATCCCAACGTCGCCGCGCTGCCGGCCGCGCCCGATCTCGCGGTGATCGCGACACCGCCCGAAACCGTACCCGGGTTGGTCGGCGAACTCGGCGCGCGCGGCACGCGCGGCGTCGTGGTGCTCACCGCCGGATTCGGCGAACTCGGTTCCGAGCTCGGCAGGACGCTCGAGCGCCGCACCCTCGAAGCCGCTCGCCCGCATCTGCTGCGCATCGTCGGCCCGAATTGCGTCGGCGTGATCAGCCCGGCCAGCGGGCTCAACGCCAGCTTCGCGCATGTCATGCCCACGGCAGGCTCGCTCGCCTTCGTGACCCAATCGGGCGCGGTCGCAACGTCGGTGCTCGACTGGGCGGCGCCGCGCGGAATCGGCTTCTCGCACGTCGTGTCGCTGGGCGACATGATCGACGTGGATTTCGGCGACCTGCTCGATTTCCTCGCCGGCGACGGCAAGACGCGCGCGATCCTACTCTATGTCGAAACGATCACCCATGCGCGCAAATTCATGTCCGCCGCGCGCGCGGCGGCGCGTATCAAGCCGGTCATCGTGATCAAGGCGGGGCGTCATGCCGCGGCGGCGAAAGCGGCGGCATCGCATACCGGCGCGCTCGCCGGCAGCGACGCCGTCTATGACGCCGCTTTCCGGCGCGCGGGCATGCTGCGTGTCCTGACGCTGGGCGAACTCTTCGACGCCGTCGAGACCGTCTCGCGCTTCGCGACGCTGCGCGGCGAGCGGCTGGCCATCGTCACCAATGGCGGCGGGCTCGGCGTGCTGGCGACCGATTCGCTGATGGATCTCGATGGCGAACTCGCCGAGCTCAGCGCCGCGACGATCGCCAGGCTCGATGCCGTCCTGCCACGCACCTGGCCGCACGCCAATCCGATCGACATCATCGGCGACGCGGACGAACAGCGCTACGCGCGCACGCTCGACATCGTCCTCACCGCGCCCGAGATCGACGCCACGCTCGTCATCAATTGCCCTACCGCGATCGCCGAGTCGCATGCGGCCGCCGATGCCACGATCGCGGCGGCGAAAGCCCATCGCATGCCGGTCCTGACCTGCTGGGTCGGCGCCGGCGCGCAGCTGGAGTCGCGCCGCCGCTTCGCGGCCGCCGCCGTTGCGACCTTCGACACGCCCACCGAGGCGGTGCAGGGATTCATGCATCTCGTCGGGCATCGCCGCAGCCGTCAAGCCTTGATGGAGGTGCCGCCGACGACGATCGCGGCCGCGCGGATCGATCATGCCGCCGCGACCGCGGTGATCGCGGCCGCCCAGACCGCCGGGCGCGAGTGGCTGATGGCGCATGAGGCGCTCGCGCTGCTCGCCGCCTACGGCGTGCCGACCATCGCGAGCAAGGTGGCGTCGAGCTCGGCGCAGGCGGCGGCGATCGCCGCCCGGCATGACGGCGTGTTCGCGCTCAAGCTCCTCTCACCCGACATCACGCATAAATCGGATGTCGGCGGCGTGATCTTGAATCTTTCCGGCGCCGAAGCGATGCGCAAGGCGGCCGAGGCGATGCTGACGCGCGTCACGACGGAGGTGCCGGGCGCGCGCATCGATGGCTTTCTGATTCAGGAGATGGTGCGGCGGCCCGGCGCGCATGAGCTGATCATCGGCCTCTCCGTCGATCGCCAATTCGGGCCGGTCATCCTGTTCGGTCAGGGCGGTACGGGTGTCGAGATCGTCAAGGACACCGCGCTGGCGCTGCCGCCGCTCAACCGCGTGCTCGCGCGCGAGCTGATGACGCGCACGCGCGTGTTCAAGCTGCTCCAGGGATATCGCGATCGACCGGCAGCGGATCTCGAGGTGATCGCCGACATCCTCACGCGTGTCGCGCAGATCGCCGCCGATCACGCCGCGGTGCTCGAACTCGACATCAACCCGCTGATCGCGGATGCGCGCGGCGCAATAGCGCTCGATGGGCGCGTGCGCATCGATCCGACCGCGAGCGGACGCGGCGATGCGCGCTTCGCCATCCGTCCCTACCCCAGCGAACTCGTCGACCGCATCGATACGCTCGACGGCGCGACTCTGCGGCCGATCCGCCCCGAGGATGCCGCCGCCATCGAGGCGCTGTTCAGCCGGCTCGATCGCGAGGACATCCGCATGCGCTTCTTCGCGCCCGTACGCGAAATTCCCCGCGACATGCTCGTCCGGCTGACGCAGATCGACTACGACCGCGAGATGGCGCTGGTGCTCGAGCCGAGGCCCGGCGAACTCGCCGGCGTGGTGCGCATCGCCTGCGATCCGGACAATACCGAGGCGGAGTTCGCCGTCATCGTGCGCAGCGACCTCCAGGGCAAGGGTCTCGGCACGCTGCTGATGCAGCGCATCATCGCCTATGCCCGCGCGCGCGGCGTCGGTCAGATCTGGGGCGACATCCTGCGCGAGAACACCGGCATGACCACCCTCGCCCGCGACCTCGGCTTCACCGTGGAAGATGTCGCGGAGAGCCGCGAGATCGTACGCGCAAGGATGAGGTTGTGAGCGAGCGACGGGCCAACTTTTTCCTTCGAAGATGACCGGTTCTCCTACGGTGAGCAGCGCTTCGTCACGCTCGGATTGCTCGCTGGCATTCCTGTCTCAGTCGTTCACACGGAGACCGAACATGAAATCCGCATCATCCCGTTCCGCAAAGCAACCAAACGTGAAGCGAACATCTTCTTCCATGAAATCCAACACTGACTGGGCTCGCCTCAAAGCGAAGGCCAAGCGGGCGGCTCCGACCGAAGAACATCCCGAGGCTGATATCCGCCACATTGTGCGTGGCGTCGTTCGGCGTGGTTTGCAGCCGTTGCCATCCAAGACATCAATCTCGCTTCGGGTCGATCAGGACGTCCTAGAGTGGTTCAAGGCACAAGGCCCCGGCTACCAAACGCGCATCAATACGGTCTTGCGCGCCTTTCGCGATGCATCGGTCTAACCCTCTCCATGAACCCATAGGTCAAGACCTTTGTTTCATCGGCGGCTGAAGGTCTATCGCGATCGGCCGTTGGCGGATCTCGACGCGATCTCCGACGTGCTCACGCGTGTCGCGCAGATCGACGACGACCGCAAGATCGGGCGCGCAAGAATGAAATTGTGAACGTGCGACGACGCGAACATCACCAAGTCGTCCCTCTTCGCATGAGCTACGGGATGCACACATCTATTTCCCTTGCGAAATGCCTGCCTGTGCTCGTCGTCCCTCCTCGAATGAGGAGGGAC
>JANNTF010000611.1:0-3123 GCA_031403455.1 Alphaproteobacteria bacterium
GATTTGCCGCAACCGGACTCCCCGACGACCGCGACGGTTTCGCCCGCGGAGATCGATAGCGAGACATCGTCGAGCGCATGCACGACGCGCCGTCGGCGCGTAAGCAATCCGCCGAGCGGAAAATGCTTGGTCAGACGCCGCGCTTCGAGCACGGGGGGCGGGGCGGCGCCGGTCATGTGCGCGCCTCGGCGGCGACGAAGCACGCAACGCGTCCGCCATGCGAGGCGGCTTCATCGATGGGGCGCGCGGCGAGGCAGCGCGGCTGCATGTCGGGACAGCGCGGCGCGAAGGCGCAGCCGGGCGGCAGCCGATCGAGCGGCGGCACCGTGCCTGGAATCTCACGCAGGCGTTCGTCCGGGTCGCCGTCCCAATCCGACGCCGCCAGCAACCCGCGCGTATAGGGATGGCGCGGCGCCGCGAAGACCGCGTCGACGCGACCCTCCTCGATCTTGCGCCCGGCATACATCACGACGACCCGATCGGCGACCTCGGAGACGACGGCGAGATCATGCGTGATCAACAGCACCGCCATGCCCAGCCGCGCCTTCAGATCGGCGATCAGCGCCAGAACCTGCGCCTGCACCGTGACGTCGAGCGCGGTGGTCGGCTCATCGGCGATCAGCAGGTCCGGCCGGCAGGCGAGCGCCATCGCGATCATCACGCGCTGGCGCATGCCGCCGGAGAGATTATGCGGATACTGCCGCACGCGCTCCGCCGGCGCGGGCACGCCCACGAGGGTCAGCAACTCGTTGGCGTGGTCGAGCGCCGCGCGCGGCGACGCCGTGCCGTGCAGGATCAAGGTCTCGGCGATCTGACGTCCGATCGTATAGACGGGATTGAGCCCCATCATCGGGTCCTGGAACACCATGCCGATGCGTCGGCCGCGGATCGCGCGCATCTGCCGCTCGGATAATTTCAGGAGATCGAGTCCATCGAGCTTGACCGCGCCGTCGGCGATCTGTCCCGACGCACGCGGGATGAGGCGCAGCAGGGCGTGGGCGACCGTGCTCTTGCCGGACCCCGACTCGCCGACGATCGCGACCGTCTCGCCTTTCTCGACCGTGAAGGCGATGCCGTCCACGGCGCGCAACTGGCCCTGCGTCGTGTCGTACTCGACGCTCAGATCGCTGACATCGAGCAGTGGCGTCATCGCTGCCTCATGCGCGGATTGAGCGCCTCGTTCAACCCTTCGCCGACGAGATTGATCGCGAGCACGGTCACCAGGATGGTCACGCCCGGGATCGCGGACATCCACCAGGCCGTACGCAGCACGGTGCGGCCGATGCCGATCATGTAGCCCCAGGAAATCACGTTCGGATCGCCGAGACCGAGGAAGGACAATCCCGCCTCGGTGAGGATCGCGGTCGCGACGGTCAGTGAGCCGATCACGACCACGGGCGGCAGGGCGTTGGGCAGGATCTGGCGGATCATGATCTCCGCGTTGCCCATGCCCATCGCCCGGCAGGCGTCGACATAGTCGCGATGCTGCTGCGAGACGAACTCGGCGCGGGCGAGGCGCGCGACCGAGGGCCAGGAAACGACGGCGATGGCGAGCGTGATGATTGTCACCGTCGGCTGGAAGATGGCGACGATCAGGACGGCGAAGACGAAGGACGGAATCGTCAGGAAGAAATCGGTCATGCGCATCAGCACGACGTCGAGCCAGCCGCCGAAATACCCGGCGCTCGCGCCCACCGCCAGACCGATCAACGTGGCGACCAGGCTGGCGGCGATGCCGATGAGCAGCGAAACGCGCGCGCCGTGTAGCAGCCCGGCGAGGATGTCACGGCCCGAGACATCGGTGCCGAGCGGGAAGCGGTTCGATGGAACGGTCGAGGGGCGGCCCAGCATGTCGAAGGGATCGACGTCGTAGAGCGACGGACCGACGGCCGCGGTCATGATGATGAGGCCGATCACGAGGAGGCCGCCGACGGCCGCGCGATTGCGACGATAGCGTCGCCAGAGCGAGGCGACCGCGTTCATCGCGAGGCGAGCCGCGGGTCGAGCACGCCGTAGAGCAGATCCACGGCGAGGTTGGTGAGAACGACCACGGTCGAGGAGACGAAGAGGATGCCGAGCAGCAGCACGAGATCGCGCTGCAGCAGGGCATCGAGCACGAGGCGGCCAAGCCCTGGCCAGCCGAACACGGTCTCGACCAGGATCGAGCCGCCCAGGAGATGGCCGATCTGCACGCCCATCAGCGTCACGACCGGCAGGAGCGCGTTGCGCGCGGCATGCGTGAACGCGATGCGCAGCTCGGACAGGCCCTTGGCGCGTGCCGTCTTGATGTAGTCGAGCGTCATGATGTCGAGCATGCTCGTGCGCATCAGACGCGTGTAGACCGCGACGTAGAACAGCCCGAGCGTCGCTGCGGGCAGGGCCAGATGCGTGGCGATGTCGAGCACGGAATCGATTGCACCCATCTCGACGCCGATCGAGCGCATGCCGCCGGACGGAAAGATCCCCAGCGTGATCGAAAAGAACACGATCAGCATCAGCCCGAGCCAGAATTGCGGCGTGGCGTAGATGATCAGCGCCGCCACGGATACGAAGGAATCGACCCAGCCGCGATGGCGCAGCGCCGCCACGATCCCAAGCCCGAGGCCGACGAGGACCGCGAGAGCGATGGATGCGAGCATGAGGATCAGCGTCGCGCCGAGCCGCTCGACGATCAGCTCGAGCACCGGCCGGTTCTGGATCAGCGAGGTACCGAGATCAAGGCTGAGCAAGCGCCCGACATAGACCACGAACTGGACGTGGAGCGGCCGATCCAGGCCGTAGGATCGCCGCAGCTCGGCCACCATCTCGGGCGATCCGTGGCCCGACGACGCGACGATGACATCCGCCGCGTCGCCGGGCGCCAGATGCAGGAGCAGGAAGTTCAACGTCGCGATCGCGAAGAGGGCTGGAACCGCCTGCGCGATCTGCAGCAGGAAATGGGTGAGCCGGCCGTTCATCCCCGACGCATGCCGGTGGTCATCGCGATTTCCAGACGCTGTCCCAGCTGGAGTACATCGAGATGCCGTTGGTGATCAGTCCGTGGACGCGCTTGTTCCAGAGATGCACGTACTGCATCTCCATGAGGTAGATCACCGGCTGCTCGTCGTGGATGATCTGCTGCGC
>JANNTF010000612.1:0-7974 GCA_031403455.1 Alphaproteobacteria bacterium
GATTCTCGAAGACCTGCTCGTCGCGATGCCAGCCCTCGCGGGCGAGATAGATGGGATCATCGGCATCGACGGCCGCACCGGGAATGATGCCGATGCGGCTGCGGATCAATGTCCGCGTGAATCCATCGAGAAACCCGCCCAGCGCGCCACGCCGCGCCGCCGGCGTGCGTGTATTGAAGCCATAGGTGTCGAAATAGGAATCGCGCAGCACGTCATGGCCGCCCGTGCTGTTCCAGAAGAACGCGTCGCGCGCGTTGCGCGGCGTGCCCAAGGTGCTGACATGCGGATCGAGCCCGTCCTGATGCCGCGGATTGCAGGTCAGCGAGAGGCCGCCATAGCCGGCGCTCTCGCCCGCGCTGTGGCGCCAGCCATGGAAGCCGAGCTCGGCCACGAGCGCCTCGACGGCTTGGCGCAGCCGCGCCACGTCGTCGTCGCGCAGATCGAACGCGTGGCGCGCGCGCCGGCCGACACGCGGCCGCACCCGGGTGATCGCGGCATCGTAGCCGCTGGCCTGACGGATGAACTGGAACACCGTCATGTCACGCGGCACGTCGGCGAGTCGGATCGGCTGCATTTTCCCCTCCTGCGGATTGAACCCCGCCCCGAAGCTCCCAGCCGCGCGCCACGGCCTCAAGCCATGCATCGGAGATACGCCGCGCGGCGTAACTCCAGCGTCGGTCATGCAGACTTCACGCCGATGCAACACATCGGGGCGAGGCGGTTCACACTTCATCAACCCGATGAACGCTACTGCTCGCCCAGCATCGGCAGCTGGAGGCGCGGGGTGAAACTCGGCAAGGCATTGGCGATCGTCGTGCAGATTGCGGCCAGCCAGCGCGGATCCCCCGCGCTCGCGGAAGCGCTGACCGTGCTGCGTGCGCTCGCCGCGGCCGATCTGAAACCACTCGACGACTGCATCGACGATCTGGATTGGCGCGATCTCGGCGCTCGACTTCCGCGCGGGCCCGCCTTCAGGCCACGCCGCCTCGCCCGCGCCTTGCGCCGCGCCAGTGTCGCCGCGCTGCCGGCGATCCCATCGATCGACCATCGCGCGACGCGTGACGAGGCCAAGCGGGCGCTGCGCGCCGTCGCGATCATCGAGCGTTTCGCCGCGGCGGTGGGGCCGCGTCCCGCGACAGGCGCGGCCAACGCCGCATGACCGCGCCGCGCAGGCCGGCTTGCCTCCCGGGCCGCTCGCCCGCTATCTCTGCGTCCCCGACCGGACGGCTTGGCCGAGCTCGGCAGGACGGATCATCTCAGGAGGGAATGCGCACATGGCTTCGACCACGAAAATCGCCGTCGTCACGGGCGCCGGCAGCGGCATTGGCAAGCATTCCGCGCTCGCTTTGATGAAGGCCGGATATTCGGTCGCGCTCGCGGGCCGCCGCCAGGATGCTCTCGAGCAGACCGCAAGCGAAGGCAAGGCGAGCGGTGGGACCGCCCTCGTCGTCCCGACCAACGTCGCTGATCCGGCCTCCGTCAAGGCGCTCTTCGCCAAGGTGAAGGACAGCTACGGCCGCCTCGATCTGCTGTTCAACAATGCGGGCGTCAGCGCGCCGGGAGTGCTGTTCGAGGATCTGAGCTTCGAGCAGTGGAAGAACGTCGTCGACATCAACCTGACCGGTCTCTTCCTGTGCGCTCAGGAGGCGATCAAGATCATGAAGAGCCAGACGCCGCGTGGCGGGCGCATCATCAACAACGGCTCGATCTCGGCGCATGTGCCGCGGCCGAACTCGGCGCCCTATACGGCGACCAAGCACGCAGTGACGGGCCTGACCAAGTGCATCTCCCTGGACGGTCGCAAATACGACATCGCCTGCGGCCAGATCGACGTCGGCAATGCCGCCACCGAGATGGCTGCCCGCATGGCCAAGGGCGTACCGCAAGCCAATGGTGAAACCGCCATCGAGCCGTTGATGGATGTCTCCGCCGTCGCCAACTCGATCGTCCACATGGCGAGCCTGCCGCTCGATGCGAATGTCCAGTTCCTCACCGTGATGGCGACCAAGATGCCGTTCGTCGGCCGCGGCTGACGCGGCGTGCCGGCGCTGCGCGCGAGTTAACCTCGGCTTAGGGACGTCCGCCTAGCCTCGCGCCCTTCAGTCGAGGTTGGGAATGATGGCGCAGGCGGACGCGACGACTCGGATCATTCGCTATGAGATCGGCACGCGCCGCGACGGCAGGTGGACGATCGAGTGCGCGCGTGAAAATCAGAGCGAGGCGGTCGCGATGGCGCGCACGCTGCTCGCGAGCAAGGCCTATGAAGCCGTGCGAGTCATGCGCGAGCGTGACATGCACGGCACTACCCTCGTGCAGACACCGATCTTCGAAGGGCTGCGCTCGGACGGCGGCACGCTGCCATTGCGGGTCTCGGCTCCCCACGACCAGGATTGCTGGTGCGCGGAGCTCGATGACCTGTATGGCGCGCGCAGCCGGCGCACCATCGGCCAGCTGCTGCGGTCGTTCTTCGACCAGATCAAGATCACGCCGACCGAGATCCTTCACAACAGCCGCCAAGTACGCAGGCTCGACGACGCGGGCATGCTGCTCTCGGCCGCCATGCAGCGCATGGCGCGCGTGCGCGCCAACGCCACCGGCGAGTCGATGAGCGAGAGCCTGCAATTCCTGGAAGCGCTCGTCGCCACCGCGGTTCGCCGCGCCGCTGATGCGAGATCTCAGATCAAGGCACCACGCCCCGGACCCGACGGCCTCGATCCACTGGTCGAACGCGCACGCGGCGTGAGCGAGAACCTGAGCGACCAGCGGTTTTTCTTGCGCCATGCGATCTCGGTCCACTTCGAGATGAGCCCCAACCTGCTGGCACGGCTCGCCGCCGCGCTCGAATGGGGCGCCTTGGCGACGACGCCGGAGGCTCTGAGCGTCGTCGACGAACTGATCGCCGATTGTCTCGGCTCCGCGGCGGTCGTTCAGGAAATGCTCGGGGCGCAGCCCGATCTTGGAACGGCGCTGCGCATGAGCATCGAACTTGCGCGTGGACGCTTCGAGGGAACCCCGCCGCGCGCCGCCAGCTGGTTTCCATCGCTCGCCGCACTGCTTGCCGCGCATCCTTGTCCGGAGATCCGCACCATGCTGCTCGTTCGCGCCCAGCGCGAACTTGGCAGCGAGCGCCCGCTCACCCGTGGCGGGCCGGCCGACGAGGCGAGCGCCATCATGAGTCTCGCCAATGCCCTGAAGGACGAGACCAGCGGCAGCTACATCGGCGGCAGTGCGCTTGTCGAGGCCATGATCCGGCGCTGGAGTCGCCTTGATCAGCCCGGCGGATTCGCCGATCTCGACATGCCCGTGGGCAAAGCAGCTGAGCGGTTCCAGGCCTTGCTGGTGCAGGAACCCGCTTGCTACGGCGAGAGTAAGAAGCGCGCGATCGCCACGCTCCTGATCGACACGATTTGCGAAATCCCGCTCGGCGATCGCCATCAGCTGCGCGAGACGGCCGGTGCGATCCGCAATTCCGCGCTCCCCGAACTGGCTCGCCGAGCCCTCCTCCGGGAGCTGGCCAGCGACAGTTAAGTGAATCTTGAGACTGTAAGCCCATGGTCGAAGACTCTCGAGACATGGTCGCCCTCCCCGGGGTGGCATCGGAGCATGATGTCGCAGCCCGCCGCCAAGCCGAGCGCCACCCCCCTCCTCGGCACGCGACCCCGCAAGTCGCCCGCCGAGATCGAGCGGATCCTGCAGCTGCATGATCTGTTCGTGCGCAAGAAAGGCGGCATGCCGGCTGATCTGACGCTGCAGAATCTCTCCGGCGTATCGTTGCCGGGGATCAATCTGTCGGGCGCCAAGCTCACGGGCATCAACCTGGAAGGCGCGAAGCTGCGCGGCGCCGTGTTCGACCGCACCGATCTGTTCTCGGCCAATCTCTCCTACGCTGACCTGACCGAAGCATCGTTCGTTGGCGCCGATCTACGCGGGGTCAGCTTTCGCGGCGCAATCCTCAAGCGCGCGATGATGCCCAATGTCGATCTGCGTGCCGGTCAGCTGCTCAGCACCATGGCCGATGGACCGGGATTGGAGTTCACACGTACCGACATGGGACACGTCGATCTGACCTCGGCGAACCTCGCGGACGCCAAACTCTGCAACGTGAATCTGAGTCAAGCGACGCTCTCCAGCGCCGATCTCTCGGGCGCCGATCTCACCGGGGCGGAGTTGTCACGGGCCAAGCTCACCGGCACCAAGCTGACCGGGGCGCGCCTCACCAACTGCAATCTGACGCGCGCCGATCTCTCGGGCGCGCAGCTCGGCGGGGCGTCCCTGACCGGGGCGAATCTGACCGGTGCCGCGCTCGTCGACACCAACCTGAAAGACGCCGATCTGCGTGGAGCGGTGGTCGATGACGCCAATCTGGAGGGCGCTGATCTGACCGGCGCAACGCTCGGCCGCGTCGATTTCTCGCGCGCCAAGCTCGAAGGCGCGCGCCTTACGCTGTCGGTCACATCTCTCTCGATCGAGATTCAGGCGGTGATCGAGCAGCATCGGCTCTGGGCCGCGAGCCAAGGGCAACGCGGCATGCAGGCGGATCTCTCGGGGCAGGATTTCGCACGCATAGATTTCTCCGGCATCGATTTCAGCGGCGCAAACTTCACGCGCTGCAATCTCGTTGCCGCGAATTTCACCAATGCGACGCTCGTCATGGCGAATTTCCACGGCGCCTCGCTGGCGAAGGCCGATCTGCTGAAGGCCAATCTCAATGGCGCCGTCCTCGAGACCGCGGATCTGCGGGACGCGGATCTATCGGAGGCGAGCTTCGCGCCGGTCGAAATCAAGCGGCCGGACGGCTCGTCGACGGGGCGATTCTGGCCCGCCAATCTTGCAGGAGCTTGCCTGGCGCGGGCGCGCCTTCGCGGCGCAGATCTCTCCGGCGCCAATCTCAAGGGCGCCGATCTGACCGAAGCGGATGTCTCCGGCGCCAATCTTGAAGGCACGAATCTCGACGGCGCGATCCTGCTCGACGCGATCCTGCCGACCAAAAAGAAGTGATCGCGGCGACGCTCAGGCGTCGAGCGCGAGATAGCGGATCTGCAGGATCTCGATCGTCTCGACGCCGCTCGGCATGCGCACGGGAACCTCATCGCCTTCCTGCGCCTTCAGCAGCGCGCGGGCGATCGGGCTGATCCAGCTGACGCGGCCGCGATCGAGATCGACCTCGTCGACACCGACGATCGAGATCGTGCGCTTGCCGCCGCGCGGATCCGCATAGGTGACGGTGGCGCCGAAGAACACCTGGTCGGTCCGGGTCTGCTTCAGCGGATCGACGATCTCCGCGTTCTCCAGTCGCTTGGTGAGGAAGCGCACGCGATAGTCGATCTCACGCAGGCGCCGCTTGCCGTAGATGTAGTCGCCATTCTCCGAGCGATCGCCGTTGGCGGCGGCCCAGGACACGCTCTTGACGACGGCCGGCCGATCGATCCGGAGCAGATGATCGTGCTCGGCGCGCAGCCGCTCGAAGCCATGGGGCGTGATGTAGTTCTTCGCGCCGAGCGGCAGCGCCTGGACTCCGGGCGGCAGCTCGTCTTCCTCGGTTTCGTCTTCTCTGCGGAAGGCCTTGCTCATGATGGCTGTGAGCCTAGCGCAGATCGGTGTGGCCCGAAACGCATGCCATAACCGTTCAGACCGCTCGCCAGGCAAAACCCCCGGCACTACTGTCGCACACGACGTGATGACCAACGACGAGCAGCCGGACCTCGAATCCGGACATCTCTTGAGGAACGTTGCCTTCGTCCGCCTTTGGGCGACCGGTGGATTCACGAACGCGACGCGGTGGCTGGAGATCCTCGTCTCGGGTCTCGTGACGTTCGAGGCGACGCAATCCGCGCTGGCCGTCGCCGGCGTCACGATGATGCGCTCGCTGCCGATGCTCCTCACGGGCGCCCTCACCGGGGCCGTCGCCGAAGCGCTCGATCGCAAGCGATTGCTGATGATCGGACAGATGATCAATCTGGCCGGAGTCGTCGTCCTCGGAATCCTCAGCGCTTCCGGCACGCTGCAGGTTTGGCATCTCGCGATCGCGAGCCTGACCAGCGGCCTGGTGTGGGCAGGCGACATGGCGGTGCGCCGGCGGATGATCGGCGAGGCGGCGGGCGAAGGACACATTGCCCGTGCGATCGCACTGGATTCGATGACCAACAGCGTCACCCGCATGATCGGACCGATCCTCGGCGGCCTGGCCTTCGAAGGTCTTGGTGTCACCGGCGCCTATCTGGTGGCGATGCTGGGCTACGCGGCGAGCGCTGTGGCGGCCGTGGGTCTCGCGCATCGTCAGGTCGTCCAACCGCTTTCGCTGCGGGGATTGCCGAGCGCGATCGCGGAAGCGACCGCCTTCGTGCGGCGCATGCCGGTGCTGCGCAGCGTCCTGATCGTGACGACGCTGGTGAACGTCTTCGGCTTCTCCTACATCACCGTGCTGCCCGCTTGGGGCGAACTACGTTTCGGCGCGACGCCGACGATGATCGGCATGCTGGCCGGCGCCGAACCCTTCGGCGCTTTGATCGGCGCCTGGATCCTGGCGACGCGCGAACTGCGCATCGCCGCGTCGACGCTGTTCACGACGGGCGCGATCGGATTCCTGATCATGCTCGGGATCGCCGCCAATCTGCCCAGCCTGGCGCTCGCCTGGGTCCTGCTCGCGCTCGGCGGCCTGGGCACGGCCGCGTTCGGCAGCATGCAGACCACGCTGGTCATTCTCAACGTGCCGATCGAGGCGCGCTCGCGCGTGTTGGGACTGGTCTCGACCTGCATCGGGATGGGGCCCGCAGGCGTGCTGGCCGCGGGAGCGCTCACCGACCGCTTCGGTCCCGTCATCGCTTTGACGACCATGTCCATCATCGGCGCGGCGCTGATGATCGTGAGCCGCCAGAAGGACCCACCGGCCAATTCGGCGTGAGACGCATTGGCGACGGACACGGCGCGTCCAACACGCGGCGTAATTCCCCGAGCCGGGTTGCCCGACACCTCTCGGGTGATACAGTGCCGGGTCTCACGTAGGGGTCAGCGCCGCTCTTTCATGCGTACTGTCGGCTGGATGTTCATCGTCTTCGGCGTCGTGATTCTCGGACGCGACTGTGCGCGTTGGATCGAGTTCAGCTACTTCGCGCCGACCCCGCTCGGACAGATCTGGTATCTGATCAATCCTGGATCCCTGAACGTCTCGCAGGCCTTCATCGAGCGCTATGTCGCGGTCTGGCTCTGGCAGGACGCCATCGGACTCGCGCTGACATGGCCGGCCTGGATCACGCTACCGGTCCTCGGCGGGCTCATCGTGTGGCTGGCGATCATGAGCGAATCAGCCGCCAAACGCCGCCAGGCGTATTAGGCGCCGGCGCGCGCGATCAATTGTCGCGCGCCTTGAGGGCGGCGAAGAAGGCGCTCTGCGGGATATCGACCTTGCCGAAGGCGCGCATGCGCTTCTTGCCTTCCTTCTGCTTGTCGAGAAGCTTGCGCTTGCGCGAGATGTCGCCGCCATAGCATTTCGCGGTCACATCCTTGCGCAGGGCGGAGACCGTCTCACGCGCGATGATCCGCCCGCCGATGGCGGCCTGGATCGCGATCTTGAACAGCTGCTGCGGGATCAGCTCCTTGAGCTTGACGCAGAGCGCGCGGCCGCGGCTCTCGGCCTCCGCGCGGTGGACCATCATCGCCAGCGCGTCGACCGGCTCGTGGTTGACCAGCACCGAGAGCAGGACCACGTCGCCCTGGCGATAGGTGTCCATCTGGTAGTCGAAGGACGCGTAGCCGCGGCTGATCGACTTGAGCCGGTCGTAGAAGTCGAACACGACCTCGGCCAGCGGCAGCCGGTAGACGACCATCGCGCGCGTGCCGGCGTAGGTGAGCTGGTCCTGCATGCCGCGGCGCTCCTCGCAGAGCTTGAGCACCGAGCCGAGATACTCGTCGGGTACGAAGATCGTGGCCCTGATCCACGGCTCCTCGATGTGGTCGACGCGCACCGGGTCGGGCATG